>CAZTHV010000301.1:3273-4427 GCA_964613165.1 uncultured Marmoricola sp. | reverse complement strand
CCGTGGTGGAGCAGGCAGACGAGCCAGGTGGGACCTGGAGGGAGAACACCTATCCGGGATGCCGGGTGGACACGCCCAGCCTGCTCTACTCGTTCTCGTTCGACCAGGACCCAGGATGGCCTGAGCACTTCTGCGCCCAACCAGAGCTGCTGCACTACGCCAACCGCGTCGTCGACCGGTCCGGACTCCGGCCCCATGTGATGACCGGGTCCCAGGTGACCGCGCTCACCTGGGACGATGAGCAGCGACAGTGGCGGGTCGCAGTTACCGGCTCCGCGGGTTCGTGCACGCTGGTCGCAGACCTGGTGGTCTCGGCTGTCGGCCTACTGCGCCTGCCTAAGCTTCCCGACATTCCCGGTCGGGAGACCTTCACCGGTGTCTCCATGCACTCGGCCGCCTGGGACCGGTCGGTGGACCTGACCGACGCCCGGGTGGCAGTGATCGGAACCGGTGCCAGTGCCCAGCAGATCGTGCCCGCGCTCGCCGGAACGGCCCGCCAGGTCACCGTCTACCAGCGCAGCCCGCAGTGGCTCCGGGCCCATCCCAAGTACGGCGTACTCCTGGCCGGTGAGGAACGTGCCCTGCTGGAGTCGATCCCCACTTACCGTGCGTGGAACAGGTTCGCCGAGGCGTGGCGCTTCGGCGACGGCCTCATGCCGTTCATCACGATCGACCCCGAGTGGTCCGGCGACCCGGCCTCGGTCAGCCGGCACAGCGAGACGCTTCGGCAGGATCTCCTGGCCTACATCCGCGCGGAGATCCAGACCAAGCCGGAGCTGTGGGACAAGGTGGTACCGGACTATCCGCCCTTCGCCAAGCGGATGCTGATCGACAACGGCTGGTACAAAGCGCTGTGTCGCGACAACGTCACGCTGGACACCTCGGCCATCACCGGTATCCATGCCACCGGAGTCACCACGACCGAGGATGACACCGAGGTCGACGCCATCGTCTTCGCCACCGGCTTCCAGGCAGACCGCTTCCTGTGGCCGGTCCAGGTGCGGGGCATGGGCGGCGTCGACGTGGGCAGTAGGCTCGCCGACGACCCGCGCGACGTGCATGTGCTCGGCGTCGAGCAGTCCAACTCGTCGGTGATCCTCGGCGGGCGCGTGATCGCCAAGCTGATCCGGCGGCTCTCGCCCGGCGAGAACCCC
>CAZTHV010000301.1:573-3263 GCA_964613165.1 uncultured Marmoricola sp. | reverse complement strand
CTGGGGCTTGCTCTGAGCGACTGCCCCAACCTCTTCATCACTCCAGGTCCCAACGCCTACCTCGGGCATGCCGGGAACGCCATGCTCTTTGCCGAGATCCATGCGCGATACATCGTCGACTGTCTGCGGCTCATGGGTGAGCGGAACAGCAGTCGGATCTTGGTCAAGGACGAGTCCGTCCGGGCGTATGTCGAGGAGATCGACGCCGCCTTCGAGGGTTGGGTCCAGAACCTACGCACGGTGGACAACTGGTTCCGTGGCGACCGCGAGCGGATCACGACGATCGTGCCGCGCTCGCTGATCGACTTCTGGAGTTCGTACCGCACCGTCGATGCGGACGCGTACTTCTTCGACTGACGGGCTCCCGTCCGACTGAGCGGCTCGGAGCGCGTGCCGGTGCTCTGGCCGCGTGAGCCAGCCCTGATCACTCCTCCGCCGAAAGCCGAGACTGGTCGAGGCCACCATCCGCGTGGGCAGTGCGTTCGGCAGCGCGCCTACCAGAAGTCCTGAGCCCGGGCTCCCAGGCGAGGTCTCAGAAGGATGCCCTCGAGCAGTCAGGCGCCGATCGTCCAGTCGGTGGCATCGACGAGCTGGTCGCGGTACTGCGCCGGAGCGCCGAACAGCAGAAGACTGGCCTTGGCGCGACGGTAGTACCAGTGCAGTGGTAGCTCCCAGGTGAAGCCGATGCCGCCGTGCAGCAGGATCGCGGAGCGAGCCGTGTCGACGAACGTCTCGGCGGAGAGCGCCTTGCACATCAGCGCAGGGACGAGTGCTCGGCCAGGGTCCACGTCCAGCGCCCAGCTGGCGTGGGATACCAGGGAGCGGGTCGACTCCAGACCGAGAAGCAGATCGGCGCACTGATGCTTGAGGGCTTGGTAGCTGCCGATCGGTCGGCCGAACTGGTGGCGGGTCGAGAGGTAGTCGACAGTGCGCCGCAGCAGCTCGTCGCAGGCGCCGACCTGCTCGGCGGCCAGGGCGACCACGGCGCAGGCGACGACGCGGGCGCGTACGCCCTCCGCCTCCGCCGCGGTTCCCACCAATCGTGCCGGCGCGGCGGAGAGGTCGAACCGAGTCCCGGACCGGCTGGGGTCCAGACCCTTGAGGGGCTCGGCTCTGACGGCGGCAGCGGTGGTCGGGTCGCGGCGATCGATCAGGACCGGCGCCGGTCCGCTCGGGGTTGTCGCGAAGCCGAGCAGGAGGTCGGCGTTGGCGTTCCCGAGTCCGACGATTCCGTCGCCGCTCACCACCAGCGATCCGGTTCGCCCGTCGACCGGCTTGCGGCCGACCAGGGCGGCGTCATACGCCCGGGTGGAGGTGTCCATGCCCAGCCAGGCTGCCTCGACGCGGCCGGCGGCGAGCTCGCGCAGGTAGGTGCGGCGGGCCTGCTCGTCTGAGGCGGCCAATGGTGTCGGGACGGCGAGGACCCCGGAGCTCAGGTAGGAGGTCGGGCACAAGACCCGTCCCATCTCCTCGGCGACCAGCGCGCACTCGGTGAACCCGAACCCGTCACCACCGAACTCCTCCGGTACGGCGAGCGCGGTCCAGCGTTGCGCAGCGAGCGCGGTGCGCAGGCGATCGGTCGCGGCCTGGTCGGTGGGACAGAGGCCGGAGTCGTCGGTGTGCCCGGCCAGAAGGCCACGCACGCTGAGACGGAAGGCCTCGTGCTCAGGGGACAGGTCGGTGTCCATGGGTCCTCGGTTCGTGGGGCGGTCGCGGTGGGCGTCAGGTGACCCGAGGCTCGCGGGGGAGCCCCAGGAGCCGCTCGGCGATGACGTTCTGCAGGATCTGATCGGTACCGCCGCCGATGCGGATCGAGAGATGGCCGAGCAGGAACTCCTGCCAGGGCTCATCGGGCCGTTCGACCAGGGCGCCTGATGGACCGCATAGATCGAGAGCGAGCTCGGCCACCGCGCTGGCGTTGCGCGACCTGTTGAGCTTCATCAGCAGCGACTCCAGCTCTGTTCCTCGGCCCTTGGCAACCGAGGTCCGGGCCCGCATGTCCAGCAGCTCTCCGACCCGCGCCCGCACCAGGCTGGTGGCGATGCGCTGGCGCAGGTGGGGGTCGGTGTCGGTGCCCGCCTCCCTCGCGAGGCGCCGCAGCGGCGCGAGGTCGTCGGCGAGCCCGCCCCCCGATCCGACCAGGAGCCGTTCGTGTGCCAGGGTGCGCGTGGCCAGCTGCCAACCGGCGTTCACCTCGCCGATCACGTTCTCCCGAGGGATGACCACCTCGGTCAGGAAGACCTCGTTGAAGTGCGACCGGCCGGTGATCTGGCGCAACGGACGGACCTCGATGCCGACCGAGCGCATGTCCAGTACGAAGCAGGTGATACCGCGGTGCTGCGGCGCCGTGGAGTCGGTGCGAGCCAGCAGTAGCCCGAAGTCGCTGTAGTGCGCGCCCGAGGACCACACCTTCTGTCCGCTGACGACGAACGTGTCTCCCACGTCGACGGCCTTGGTCTGGAGTCCGGCCAGATCCGAGCCGGCGCCCGGCTCCGAGAAGAGCTGGCACCAGATCTCGGAGCCGTCCAGGATGTGAGGGAGGTACCGCGCGCGCTGGGTCTCGTCGCCGCTGGCGATCAGGGTCGGCCCGGCCATGCCCAGGCCGACGGCGAAGAACTTCGTGTAGGTGCCGGCCCGGATCTCCTCCTCGGTGAATATCGCCTGCTCGATCAGACCTTGTCCTCTGCCGC
>CAZTHV010000301.1:0-563 GCA_964613165.1 uncultured Marmoricola sp. | reverse complement strand
GACGTCGCCGGACCCTCCGGGCTGGTCGGCGTGGCCGATGGGCCGCTCGCCAGCCATGTCGGCGAGCCAAGCGCGGGCCTGCGCGCGGAACGACGCCTCGGCGGGGGTGTCGCTGAAGTCCAACGGATGCTCCGGGTAGTCGGGTGGGCGTCCATGATCGCTCGTCGTGTAATCTATCAGACAATAGACTACTGACAACTTTGTTGCCAGGTTGAAACAGTCTGCCTGGCTCTCCTGAGGAGGCTTCGTGCTTGGCTCTGCCTACGTCTACGACGCGGTGAGGACGCCGTTCGGGCGGTTCAACGGCGCGCTTCGCGACGTCCGCCCCGACGATCTCGCGGCTACCGCTCTTGGGGTTGCCGTCGGGCGGGTGGCTCCGCAAGCCGTCGAGCGGCTCGGCGGTGTCGTCTGGGGCAACGCGAACGGCGCAGGCGAGGAGAACCGCAATGTGGCCCGGATGGCCACCTTGCTCGCGGGCCTGCCCACGGGTGTCCCGGGCAGCACAGTGAACCGTCTGTGCGGCTCTGGGATGGACGCGGTGATGATGGCCTCGCGTGAGATCG
>CAZTHV010000300.1:2954-4440 GCA_964613165.1 uncultured Marmoricola sp. | reverse complement strand
GGTCGAGGAGGACGACGCGGAGAACCTGTTGGCGGCGATGGAGAAGGAACTCCAGCGCCGGCGGTTCGGCCCGCCGGTGCGCCTCGAGGTCGAGGAGACCATCGACGAGGACGTGCTGGAGCTGCTGGTCTCCGAGCTCGGTGTCTCGGAGTCGGAGGTGTTCCGGCTGCCCGGGCCGCTGGACCTGCGTGGTCTGCACGACATCGCCGACCTCAACCGCGAGGACCTCAGGTACGACGTCTTCATCCCGGCCACGCATCCGCTGCTCGCCCCGGTCGAGTCCGCCTCACCGGTGGACGTCTTCAAGGCACTGGCCCGCAACGACGTACTGCTGCACCACCCGTACGACTCCTTCAGCACCTCCGTGCAGCGCTTCATCGAGCAGGCCGCGGCCGACCCGCACGTGCTGGCGATCAAGCAGACGCTCTACCGCACCTCCGGTGACTCGCCGATCATCGACGCCCTCATCGACGCCGCCGAGGCCGGCAAGCAGGTGCTGGTGATCGTGGAGATCAAGGCGCGCTTCGACGAGCAGGCCAACATCCGGTGGGCACGCAAGCTCGAGCACTCGGGCTGCCACGTGGTCTACGGGCAGGTCGGGCTGAAGACGCACTGCAAGCTGTCGATGGTGGTGCGCGAGGAGCCCGACGGCATCCACCGCTACACCCACATCGGCACCGGCAACTACAACCCCAAGACCGCGCGGATGTACGAGGACTTCGGACTGTTGACCACCGACGAGGTGATCGGCGAGGACGTCGCCCACCTGTTCAACAACCTCTCCGGCTACTCACGCAACGCCTCCTACGAGCAGCTGATGGTGGCGCCGGACTCGGTGCGGACCGGGCTCGTCGAGCGGATCCGCGCCGAGGTGGCGCATCATCGCGCCGGCCGGCCCGCCCGGATCCGCTTCAAGGCCAACGCCATCATCGACGAGCAGGTCATCGACGAGCTCTACCTCGCCTCGCGGGCCGGCGTACCGGTCGACCTGCTGATCCGCGGCATCTGCGCCGTCCGCCCCGGCGTCCCCGGCCTGAGCGAGACCATCCGGGTCCGCTCCATCCTGGGCCGCTACCTGGAGCACAGCCGGATCTTCTGGTTCGCCGGCGGCGGTACGCCGGAGGCGTTCAGCGGCAGCGCCGACCTGATGCCCCGCAACCTCGACCGCCGCGTCGAGGTCCTGGTCCGGCTCTCGTCCCCCGAGTTGGTCGACGAGGTCACCGCGGTGCTCGACCGCGCCTTCGACCCGCACACCGCCGCCTGGGAGCTCCACCCCGACGGCACCTGGGTCGCCTCCACCTCCCCCGACGACCAGCCCCTGGTCAACCTCCAGGAGGAGCTGATCGCCGCACACCACCGGCAGCGGTAGTCCGTCCGATTTGTGGGGCTTGCTGGTGGGGTGGGACCGACCGGCATGCAAATGTCGCGCGTGGGGCGTGGGCTCACCGCGCGCTTCTCAGCCGCAACATATGCATGTTCGCCCGCG
>CAZTHV010000300.1:0-2944 GCA_964613165.1 uncultured Marmoricola sp. | reverse complement strand
TGACCGGAACACCGTCCACGACCGCCGACACCGGTTCAGCAGGCCGCGAACACCATCGGACCGCTGTCGAGCGCGGAGAGGACGTAGCCGGTTCGCTCGACGGGCTCGAAGGAGAGGACGACGACCGAGCCGTCGGTGCGGGATCTCACCAACCGGATGTCATCGGCGAACGCTCCTCCCCGGCCCGGCGCCTCACCCACGGCGAGCCGGGCCCGGGCGTCGAGGTTGTCCCGGGCCTGCCGGTCATCCTCGAAGACGAGGCCGACCCGGAGCTGCCGGCCGGGCGAGAGCGCCATCACGACGCCGTCGACCGGGGTGATCTTGCCGGCTTTGTCGACCAGCTGGTCCCAGCGCGTACGTGTGTCCGCGGACTCGTCGGCGTCGGAGAGGTCATCGCAGGCGAAGTCACCGCTCCACAGCGTCGCTGCCGCAGGTCGTCCGGCGATGGCGGCCAGCCGGGCGGCGTTGTCCAGGTCGACCAGCGCCGGCGTGTCACCGCGCGCCACGGCCGCCGTACGACGGGCGTAGTCGGCGGAGTCACTGGTCACCACCAGCTGCTCGTCGGCCAGCAGTACGACGTACTGCAGCTCGGGCGTGATCGACGCATCGAGCGCCCCCACCACGTCCGGCCCGCCGCGCCAGACCCCGGTGTCGCTCGAGGGCCGGGTGAAGCCGGAGCTGTCCAACCGGCCCGCGATGGAGTCCATCGAGCTGTCGTCGGGGAGGCGCAGGACGAGCACCGCCCCCTCCCGCGACTGCGCGTAGGCCTCCCAGGAGACGGTGGCCGGCGAGAACCCGTAGTACCGCTGCAGCGCCACCGCCGAGTCCTCGATGCTCGACGCCGCCGATAGGTCCGCGTCGTAGGAGCGGTCGATCAGCCGCTGGACCGCTTCGGCAGTCGCCTCGCCCTCCAGATCGAGCTGCCGGCGTACCGAGGTCCAGTCGGTGAAGTTGAGGCGCAGCGTCTCCTTCGGCACCCGGTGCAGCGCGTCCTCGATCGGCGAGCGGTGCGCCGACTGCCAGGCACGGACGACGCCGACACCGGCCAGGAGCAGGACCACCACGGAAACGGCCAGGACGATGTTCCGTCGGCGTTGACCCATCCGTTGCCTTCCCACGCTCGGATGACGCGAGACTACTGCCATGGCATCAATGGACGTCGTGGCGGCCGGGGCGGTCGTCGTGCGGAGGCGCAACGGCGGCGAGGTGCTCCTGGTCCACCGACCCAGGTACGACGACTGGGCGTGGCCCAAGGGCAAGCAGGACCCCGGCGAGCACGTGACCGCCACAGCGGTGCGCGAGGTCCTGGAGGAGACCGGGTTCGAGGTACGGCTGGGACGGCCGCTGTCGCGCCAGATGTACGTCGTCTCCGGTGGCCGTGCGAAGACCGTCCACTACTGGATCGCGCGCACGATGAGCGGCAAGAGCCTCGCCGGCTTCACTCCGAACAGGGAGATCGACGAGATCCGCTGGGTGGGCTTCGACAAGGCTTCGAGGATGCTCACCTACGCCGACGACGTCCAGCTGCTCGAGCAGGCCCGTCGTCACCTCCAGCGGACCCAGACGCTCGTCGTCCTGCGACATGGCCGCGCACGGCGCCGGTCCGAGTGGACCGGCGCGGACCCCGCCCGGCCCCTCACCGATGTCGGGAAGGCACAGGCCCGCAGCATCGGGCCGGTCCTCGCGGCGTACGGCGTCACCCAGGTGGTGACCTCCGACTGGCGGCGCTGCGTCGACACGGTGCAGCCGTACGCCGACGACATGGTGCTGCCGGTCGAGACAGTCCCCGACCTCAACGAGGAGCGGGCCCTGCCCCTCCCGGTCCTCGACCGGCTGCTCGCCGACCGGGAGAGCGCCGTGCTGTGCACCCACCGCCCGGTCCTGCCCGCCGTGCTCGCCCGCCTCGGCGTCGAGGAGGAGCCACTCGCCCCCGGGGAGATGGTCGTGTGTCATCACCGGCAGCGGCGGGTCGTCGCCACGGAGCGCTTTCTGGTGCGGTGAGGGTGCCTGTCGGGCCGCCGGACATGCAAATGTCGCGGGAGTGACGGACCGGGCGCTCGGAAGTCACTGCCGCCACATTTGCATGTTCGCTGCGCTCCCCCGCCGAGGTTCGCCCACCCGCACTCCGCCGTTCACCCTGCGTTCACCCGTAGCGACCAGTGGCGTCACCTGCCGTGCCTAGCGTCACCAGTGACACATCTGGTGACGACAACAGGAGAACCACGTGAACCGCACCATCATTCGCCGCGTCGCCGCTCCCGGCATCGCCGCCTTCGCGCTCGGCCTCATGCTGTCGGCCTGTGGCGCGGGCAACGAGTCCAGCAACGACGGCGGCTCCGACGGCCTCAGCGGGACCCTCAACGGCGCCGGCGCCAGCTCCCAGACCTCGGCCATGGACGCCTGGCGGGCCGGATTCCAGAAGGCCAACACGGGCGTCACCATCAACTACGACCCCTCGGGCTCCGGCGCCGGGGTGGAGAAGTTCAACGCCGGCGGTGTGGACTTCGCGGGCACGGACTCGGCTCTGAACGCCGACAAGGGCGAGATCGATGCCGCCAAGGAGCGCTGCAGCGCGGACGCCATCGAGGTGCCCAACTACATCAGCCCGATCGCGCTGGTCTACAACCTCGACGGCGTGACCGACCTGCAGCTGTCGCCCGGGACGGCGGCCAAGATCTTCGACGGCAAGGTCACCACCTGGGACGACGCGGCCATCAAGGCCGACAATCCCGACGCCCAGCTGCCGAGCACCAAGATCACGCCGGTCCACCGCTCCGACGAGTCCGGTACCACCGACAACTTCACCGACTACCTGTCCAAGGCCAGCGACGGCGCCTGGCCGCACGAGCCGGACAAGGTGTGGCCGATCAAGTCCGGCGAGGGCGCCAACGGCACCTCGGGCATGATCTCCGCGGTCAAGGCCGGCGCCGGCAGCATCGGGTAC
>CAZTHV010000299.1:0-4453 GCA_964613165.1 uncultured Marmoricola sp. | reverse complement strand
CGTCGCGTTCTGCTAGGGTCACCATAGTCGTTAAACTATGTTTTTAATTTTACGTTTGCTACATATGGTATTGCAAACAAATTACTAACAAAACTTACAGATATGAAACCTAACCGAAAAGTAATCGGGAGAAACATTTAGGACACCCTGTACATATATACGTACATTGCGACATATATTTGACAATTGGAACTGTTTTTATACATAACCATTACCCATTGTCAAATAAGTTTTTTTTCACTTTTCAGTTCCTTCCACTTGCTTGAAAGATGTGTTCTACCTCGAGGAGGTTGGCTGCCACCCATTTCAATTTACCATTGGCATCCTCCTCAGGAAATTAAACTTAACCATAGCATCGGAATTCAACACAGGAACTTCACCAGGTCTGTATTTATTTACTAGATTCAACCCGTTGGAGTTCAACAATCAGAGACCAATACCAATCCATGTCTGGATCAGTTTGCAAACACGACTTGAATTTGTATACTGTCATTACAAAAGTCATTTCATGCCACCGAGCTGGAGGAGAGCGAAGCAGGCGTCGCCGACCAGGGACTCCTCACCCAGCTCCAGCGCCTCCGCCAGCGCCGTGCTGAGAGTGCCCACGTGCTCGGGGACGCCGGCCAGCCGCTGCGCGTCGCCCAGCTCGATCTCGATCGCGAGCCGGTCCTGGCGGCTCAGGCCTGCCAGCCCGAGCCCCTGTCCCAGCCAGTCCACCGCATCCGCATGCGCGCCGTAGCGGCCCGCAGCCGCGGCCGCCTCACGACACGCCGCGAGGGCCTCACCGGTCGCCAGCGGACCCGCGGCGAGCAAGTGCCTGGCCACCAGCGCCGGCGCCGCTCCGTGCTCGCGTGCCGCGCGGCCCAGCTCGGCGTGCAGCTCCTCCCGCCACGCGGGAGGGGTGTCCTGGTAGATCGCCTCCCGGAGCGCACCGTGACGGAACCTGACGCTGCCCTCGCTGACCGAGACCAGACGACCGGGAGCCGGCAGGTGCGATCCCAGGGCGGCCACGGGGAAGCCGTCGCCCGCCACCGCCGCGCGCTGCACCGCCGCGCGTGTGCGGGGACCGAGCCCCCCGGCCAGCGCCTGTGCCACGGCGGCCAGCCGAGACTGCGGCGGCACGTCGCCCGTGGAGTCGTCGATCGGGCCGCCGGCCATGACCAGCTCTCGCAGCACCAGCGGGTTCCCCCCGGAGTCGGCGAGCAGGCGGTCGACGTCCTCGGCGTCCAGCGGGCGATCGGCCGCGGCCAGCGCCAGCCGGGCCACCGCGTCCCGGCTCAGCGCGGCGAGCGGGACGCGCACCCACTCCACCGGCGCATCGTCCACCGGATCGCCGTCACCGTGGCTGCCGATCACCAGCCGCACCAGTTCCCGGCCGGCCGCCTCCAGCAGGACCCGCCGCGCCGTGGGCCCGAGTGCGTCGGCATCGTCGATCAGCACCGCCACCGGGCCGTCGCCCGTCTCCGTGGCGATCGTGTCAGCGAACCCGGCCACGACTCCGCGCGGGCCCGCCTGGAGATCGAGCTCCTCGAGCACAGCCTCGAGCAGGCCGACGGCCGAGTCCTGATGCTCACTCGTCGCGGCGTACGCCGTCCGTACGCCGAGCCGCCGCAGATGCGAGCCCACCTCGAGCAGCAGCCGGGTCACGCCGATCCCGGGCTCGCCCTCGACCTGAACCACGCGCCCCTGCGCGAGCGCCGTCATCACCGACCGGACGGCGCCGTCGCGTTCGACGAAGTCCCCGGCGACCAGTGGCCTCGGCGAGCCGGACGGACGCAGGATCTGCTCCTCGACCGTGCGCAGCAGCGGGCCCGCGTCGATGCCGAGGTCGGCTCGCAGCCGGCGCCGGGCGGCGGCCACTGCCGCCAGCGCGTCTCCCCTCCGCCCGGCCAGTGCCAGCGCCTGGACCAGCATGGCCAGCCGGCGCTCGTCGTGCGGCGACTCGCCCGCCAGCCGCTCGGCCTCGTGCAGCGCCCACCCCGGCCAGCCCAGGGCGATCGCGGCCGCCAGCCTGGTGTTCTCCGCCGCCTGGCGCGAGGCGCCGAGGGACCGCCGGACGGCGTGCACCTCGTCGACATGATCCAGCTCGTCGTACGGTCGCCCGGCCCACAACGGCACCGTGGCGTCGGCGAGCTCGTACGCGGCCCGTGCCTCACCGCGGTCCAGCAGCCGCTCCGCCTCGGCGGACTGGTCGCGCAGCCGAGCCGCGTCGGTGGGGACTCCGAGGACGTAGCCATCGGGGGTCGTGCGTACCACCTCCTCGCCGTGGCCGGCACGGACCCGGCTGATCTGGTTGTGGATCGTCGGCTTGAGATGATGGGGCGGCTCCCCCTCCCAGATCGCCTCGGCCAGGGCTTCCAGGCGCACCGCCGCCGGGGCGCCCAGCCCGAGCCGGGCCAGCAGCCGCCGCTGGGCCTGGCTCAGGTCCAGGCTCGTCGCTCCGCCTCCGGTCGTGACGAACCGGCAGGCGCCGAGCACGCGCAGCTCGGCGCACGCGGGCGCGCTCGCGGGGCGAGAGCGGCCGTCATCGGGATCGGGGCGACCTGGCATCGAGGGGACGGTACCGGGCCGGACCCGTTCCTGGGCAGGGCCACGCCGCCGTGCGTTAGTGGTCTGTTAGCCGGCGTTGCTTGACTTCTGACACCAAATCGCCCGCCCGGACCGCCGGGGACCTCAGGGGGGACCATGCCCGACACCGCCAGCCCGTCAGGGAGCCTCCGCCGGCCGACCGGCACGCTCCTCGTCCTGAGCTTGGTGGCCGCCGCCCTGGTGGCGCTCTCCCCCGGGCGGGCCGAGGCGGCCCCGAACCCGCACGAGTACGTCGCCGCCGCGGCCGGCGGCATCCAGACCTCCGAGGGAGCCCACAGCCTCGGGCTGACCCGCGACGGCCGGGTGATGGCCTGGGGCTGGAACCTCGTCGGCCAGCTCGGCGACGGGACCACCGTGGACCGCACCCGCCCGGTCGAGGTGCAGGGCCTGCCCGCGGACGATCCGGTCACCCAGATCGCCGCCGGGGCGCTCTTCTCGATGGCGCTGACCGAGAGCGGCAAGGTCTTCACCTGGGGTCAGGGCTCCAACGGCCAGCTCGGCACCGGCAGCCAACCCGTCGGAGTGACCACGCCGGTCCAGGTGACCCAGTGGCGCACGGGCGTCTCGGCGACGGGCACGCAGGACACCCAGAGCGGCGGCACCGTGGCAGCGCTCCCGCCCATGACCCAGATCTCCGCGGGAGCGCTGACCGGCTACGCCCTGGGCAGCGACGGCTACGCCTATGCCTGGGGCGAGACCGGCATGGGCCAGGTCGCCGTCGGCGTCGACTACTTCAACAGCATCTCCCAGCAGACCCGGAACCTCCCTCGCCGGATGTCCACGGCACTGCGGACGCCGCTGACCGACGTGGCCGAGATCGAGGCCGGCGACCGCTTCGCTCTGGTACGGCGTACCGACGGCAGTGTGTGGTTCGCCGGCGAGAACACCAGCGGCGAGGCCGGGGACGGCACCACTGGCCTCCAGTCCCGTCGCAACTTCCTGACCCGCATCACCGCTCTCGATGGCAAGGACATCGTGGACGTGGCAGCCGGCGCGACCAGCGCCTATGCCCGGACCGGATCGGGCCAGGTCTACTCCTGGGGCAGCTTCTCCGAGGGCCAGCTCTGCCGGCTCAACAACAACACCCACCTGACGCCCAACCTCACCTACGCCACCGGGGTCGCCCGGATGGCCGCGGGCTACCGCAACGTCGCCTTCCTCGACGGGGACGGGCTGGCCCGCGGCTGCGGCACCAACGTCCGCAGTGCCCTCACGCTGCCGGCCGAGTTCGACTACCTCCACACGCTCACCCGGCTGCCCCACCTGGACGGCGTCCGTGCCCTCGACCTCGGCTACGTCTACGGCGTCGCGGTCAGCCCCGGCGGCGACCTGAACGCCTGGGGCTACAACAACTCCGGCCAGGTCGGCAACGGCACCACGCCGGAGGTGCCGCTGCCGATGCAGATCGCCGGCGTCACCGGCGCCACCTCGGTCGTGGCCGGCGCCCGCGACTCCTTCGCCATCGTCGCCGGCGGGCAGGTGATGGCCTGGGGTCAGAACAAGTACGGCTCGCTCGGCATCGGCACGACCGTGGTCACCCACACGCCGACACTCGTCCCCGGCCTGAGCAACGTCGTCCAGGTCTCCTCGGGGATGCCGAACCAGACCGAGACGAACTTCTACCCCGGTGGCGGCAACAGCACGCCGGACACCCAGAACCAGCACCACACCCTCGCCCTGACCGCGGGCGGCGAGGTCTACGTCTGGGGCGCCAACCACTACCACCAGCTCGGGCTCGGCGCGGCCGACACCACCGACCGCTCGACCCCGGTCCAGCTGGACATCCCCGGCACCGTGGTCCAGGTCGCGGCCGGCGGCACCCACTCGCTGGCCCTCAACGACGACGGCGAGGTCTACGCCTGGG
>CAZTHV010000298.1:0-4476 GCA_964613165.1 uncultured Marmoricola sp. | reverse complement strand
GTGGCTTCGAGGGCAACGCGCAGACGCTGCGGATCCTGACCCGCCTGGAGGCCAGGTCGGTCGACGCGGAGGGGGCGTCGGTCGGCCTGAACCTCACCCGGGCCACGCTGGACGCCTGCGTGAAGTATCCGTGGAAGCGCGGCGCCTCCCAGAAATTCGGTGTCTATGCCGACGACCTGGCCGTCTTCGAGTGGATGCGCGAGGGCGTCGGGAGCGGCCGCCTCTGCGTCGAGGCGCAGGTCATGGACGTGGCCGACGACATCGCCTACTCGGTGCACGACCTGGAGGACGGGATCGTCGGCGGACGGATCGAGCCGGACCTGCTGGACCGCGCCGAGGAGCGCTCGGCGGTGTGGGCCACGGTCCGGGACTGGTATCTCCCCGATGCCGAGGATGCAGCCCTCGACGAGGCGCTGGACCGGGTGCGTGCCGTCGCCGGGTGGCCCGCCACGGGCGTCCGGTACGACGGCAGCCGCGCGGCGCTGGCCGGCCTGAAGAACCTCACCAGCGACCTGATCGGGATCTTCTGCGGCGCGGTCCACGAGGCGACTCGTGCGGCGTACGGCCCGGAGCCGCTGGTCCGTCATCAGGCCGATCTGGTGATCCCGGAGGCCACCTGGCGGCAGATCGCCGTGCTCAAGGGGATCGCCGCGCACTACGTGATGCGCTCGACCGAGCGGCTGGCCCAGCTGGACCGGCAGCGGACGCTCCTCATCGAGCTGTTCACCGCGCTCGCGGCGTCAGAGGGCCGGGCGCTCGACCCGGCGTTCCGTGCCGACCACGTCGCGGCCGCGGACGACGCCGGCCGGGTGCGGGTGGTGCTCGACCAGATCGCCTCGCTCACCGACGCCAGCGCGGTGGCCTGGCACGCCCGGCTGTGTCCGGGACGGTCCACTACGGTCGTCGGGTGAGCGCTCCACTGGTCTGGCTTCCCTTCGACGTCGGTCGCCTCGACGATCCGCCCGCGACCCTGCGCTACCAGACGGTCCGCCCCGCCGCCGGCGAGCCATTGCCGGCGAGTGCCGCCGAGGTCGAGCTCTACGTCCCGCCGTACTCGATGGGCCGGGTCGACCCCGGCCTTCTCGCTCGGATGCCGCGCCTGCGGGTCGTCCAGACCCTCACCGCCGGCGTGGAGCACATCCGCCCCGCCGTGCCCCCGGGCGTCACGCTGTGCAACGGCCGTGGCATCCACGACACCTCCACCGCCGAGCTCGCGCTCACCCTCATCCTGTCCAGTCTGCGCGGCGTCCCGGGCTTCGTGCGCGCGCAGGACCGAGCCGCCTGGGAGCAGGTGACCCGCCCGGCGCTGGCCGACAGGACCGTGTTGATCGTCGGCCACGGGCAGATCGGGGAGGCGATCGAGCGGCGGCTGCTGCCGTTCGAGACCGAGGTGCTCCGGGTCGCGCGGCACGCGCGCGAGGGCGTGCATCCCATCGAGCGGCTCGGCGACCTGCTGCCCGCCGCCGACGTGGTGGTCCTCGTGGTGCCCGGGACGCCGGAGACCCGGCACCTGGTCGATGCCGAGTTCCTGGTCCGGATGCGGGAGGGCGCGCTGCTGGTCAACGTGGCCCGTGGGCCGGTCGTGGACACCGACGCGCTCGTGACCGCGCTCCATGAGGGCAGGATCTCCGCGGCCCTGGACGTCACCGACCCCGAGCCGCCACCGCCGGACCACCCGCTGTGGTCGGCGCCGAACCTGCTTCTCACCCCGCACGTCGGCGGCGCCAGCAGCGCCATGTGGCCGCGCGCCTACCGCGTCGTCGGCGCCCAGCTCGCCCGCTTCGCGGCCGGCGAGCCGTTGGCCAACGTGATCGCCGGCGCCTACTGAACCCGGCTCGACCTCGCTCCGGTCGGGCGGTGACCTGGCGCCGCCCGGCCGCCCGTCGCCGTCCGCGGCGCGCCGTAGACTCGCGGCCGTGACGGGACGCATCCGGGATGAGGACATCGCGACCGTGCGCGAGCGCGCCCGGATCGACGAGGTCGTCTCCTCCTACCTCACCCTCCGCAGCGCCGGCGGTGGCAACTACAAGGGCCTGTGCCCCTTCCACGACGAGAAGTCCCCGAGCTTCAACGTCACCCCCGCCAGGGGTATGTATTTCTGTTTCGGTTGCGGGGTCGGCGGCGACGTCATCAAGTTCGTGATGGAGATCGACGGGCTGGGCTTCACCGAGACCGTGGAGCGGCTGGCGGAGAAGGTCGGCGTGCAGCTGCGCTACGAGGAGGGTGGTGCGCCGCAGCGCCCCAGTGGTCCGCAGCGGCCTCGCCTGGTGGAGGCGCACAAGCTCGCGGCGGCGTACTACGCCGAGCAGCTCGCCACGCCGGATGCCGCGACGGCGCGGCAGTTCCTCGACCAGCGCGGCTTCGACCACGAGGCCGCGGAGACCTTCGGAGTCGGCTTCTCTCCCCGTGGTGGGGAGGACGTCTACCGCTACCTGCGCTCGCACGACTTCCGCGACGAGGAGCTGGTCGCCAGCGGGCTCGTCGGTCAGGGCAACCGCGGTCACTACGACCGCTTCCGCGGCCGGCTGATGTGGCCGATCCGGGACACCAGCGGCGACACCATCGGCTTCGGAGCGCGACGGATCTTCGACGACGACCGGATCGAGGCGAAGTACCTCAACACCCCGGAGACCTCGATCTACAAGAAGAGCCAGGTGCTCTACGGCATCGACCTGGCCCGCCGGGAGATCGCGCGGTCCTCCCAGGCGGTGATCGTCGAGGGCTACACCGACGTGATGGCGTGTCATCTGGCCGGGGTCAAGACCGCGGTGGCCACCTGCGGGACGGCGTTCGGCGACGACCACGCCAAGGTGATCCGCCGGCTGCTGTCGGACCACGACGAGTTCCGCGGCGAGGTGATCTTCACCTTCGACGGCGACGCCGCCGGGCAGAACGCCGCGATGAAGGCCTTCGACCGCGACCAGACCTTCGCCGGGCAGACCTACGTCGCCGTCGAGCCCGGTGGCCTCGATCCCTGCGACCTGCGGCTGCAGCAGGGCGACGAGGCCGTGCGCGGGCTGATCGGCAGCCGGATGCCGCTCTACCGCTTCGTCCTCGGCAACGTCGTGCACCGCTTCGACCTCGATCGCGCCGACGGGAGGGTCGACGCGCTGCGCGAGGGCGCCAAGCTGGTGACCAGCATCCGCGACCGGTCCAAGGTCGACGCCTTCGCCCGCGAGCTGGCCGGCATGGTCGGCGTCGATCCCGCCGACGCGCAGCGGGAGGTCCGGCGCGCGTCCGGGCGCGGCGGGCCCACCCAGGAGGTGCCGGCACCACGACCGTCCGCCGGGGGCAACCTGCCGGATCCCCGCGACCCGCGGCTGTCGATGGAGCGGGCGACGCTCAAGCTGCTGCTGCAGTACCCGACGGTCGTCGCGCCGGTGCTCGGCGAGGTGAGCATCGACGACTTCACTCATCCCGCCTACCGATGGGTCTGGGCCACCGTGACCGCGGTCGGCGCCCCGGGCGATGCCGACGCCCAGTGGGTCGCCCGTGCCCAGGACCAGACCACCGACGAGCGTGGCAGAGCACTGCTGAGCGCGCTCGCGGTCGAGCCGCTGCCCTCGACCAAGGACATCACCCCCGGCTACGCGGCCCTGTACGTCTACGGGCTGCGCGAGCTCACCGCCGGCCGCCGGATCGAGGACCTGAAGTCGCGGCTCCAGCGGACCGACCCGGCCGCCGAGCCCGAGGAGTACAACCGGCTCTTCGCCGAGCTGATCGAGCTGGAGCGGCAGCGGCAGTCGCTGCGCGGGCACGCCCTGGAGCAGGCATGAGGATCTTCCGCCGTTCCCGCGACGACCGACCGCCGGCGGACGTTCTCGCCCGCCTGCCGCGCGGTGAGCGGGTGCTGGCCGCCGCCGAGTCGGAGGGCCGCTGGGTCATCGGCACCCGCGACGCCCTGGTCATCGCCGGCCCAGAGATCGGCCCAGAGATCGGCCCAGAGACCGACCCAGGCGTCGTCCGGCTCCCGTGGGAGCAGGTGCAGGACGCCGAGTGGGACCGCGAGGGGTCGGTGCTGCGGGTGACCGGGGTCGGCGAGTACGGCCGGCCGCGCCCGTCGTACGTCTTCACGCTGGCGGACCCGCGCCTGCTGCTCCAGCTGATCCGGGAGCGGGTCACCGCCAGCATCGTGCTCCAGCGCGGCGTGCTCCTCGACGGCGAGCGAGGCTTCAAGGTGATCGGCCGCCGCCCGCCGTCCGGGGGCCCGGTCGTCTGGATGCACGAGTACGACGAGGGCGTCGATCCGGGTGACCCAGCGGTCGCCGCCCTGGCCGAGGAGGCTCTGGCGGCGGCCCGCGCCGAGGTGGGCGAGTAGGCCCCGGACGCAGCCAGCGAGCGTGTCGTCGGTCGATTCGCACGCCCGATTCCGACTTGCTAGTCTTTGCGGGCGCGATCCCCTGTAGCTCAACTGGCAGAGCATTCGGCTGTTAACCGGAGGGTTGTTGGTTCGAGTCCAACCGGGGGAGCGATGGG
>CAZTHV010000297.1:0-4502 GCA_964613165.1 uncultured Marmoricola sp. | reverse complement strand
CTCTCAGTAGGCGAACGCCAGCGGGGCGTCGTCCTGGTCGCGTCCGGGGTCCACCGGCTCCTCGTACGGGTCGGGTCCCTTCTTGACGTACTTCCACATCAGGCCGAACTCGACGACGGCGAGCACGGCGTACAGCAGGGTCAGTGAGCCGAGCGAGATCCACGCCTCGGTGGTGGAGACGCCGGGGGAGACCGCGTTGTTCACCGTCATCAGGCCGAAGACGACCCAGGGCTGGCGGCCGATCTCGGTGAAGATCCAGCCCCACGAGTTGGCCACCACCACCGCGATCGGCAGCAGGATGGCGAGCCGCCCGAACCACGGGCTGGTCGGCGCCCGGCCCCGGCGAGTCAGCCAGAGCACCAGCGCGGCCCCGGCCGCGGCGAAGACGCCCTGCCCGATCATGAACCGGAAGGACCAGTAGGTGACCGGGATGATCGGCACGTAGCCGTCCGGGCTGTAGTACGTCGTCCCGGGATCCTGGCCGTACTTCTCCTGATATCGCTCCCGGAGCTGGTTGATGCCCTCGACCTCGCCGTCCCAGGTGCCGGTCGCCAGGAAGGAGAGCAGCTGTGGCGTCTTGATCGCCCACTTCTCGCTCTGCCCGTCCGGTGTGCCCCAGGTGAACCAGGAGAACGCGGCCGGCTGCTCGGTATCGAAGAGCGCCTCGGCGGCAGCCATCTTCATCGGCTGCACCTCGGTCATGATCTTGCCCTGCACGTCGCCGCTGATCGCCACCCCCAGCCCGGCGACCAGGGTGACCGCCGCCCCGATGCGGATGGCCTTCAGGTGCAGCGAGGTGTCCGGATGGCTGGCGCCGGTGCCAGGGTCCGCGGCACGGCGGTTGCGGTGGTGCAGGTACGCCGCCACGCCGAGCACGAAGGCACCACCGGTCATGTAGGCCGCCATCACCACGTGCGGGAAGGTGACCAGCTGCACCTTGTTGAACATCACCGCCCAGATGTCGGTCAGCTCGGCGCGGCCGGTGTCGGGGTTGAAGGCATACCCCACCGGGTGTTGCATCCAGGAGTTCGCGGCGAGGATGAAGTAGGAGGAGAGGAGCGTGCCGATGTGCACCAGCCAGATCGTGGAGAGGTGCACCTTGCGTGGCAGCCGGCCCCAGCCGAAGATCCACAGTCCCAGGAAGGTGGACTCCAGGAAGAAGGCGAGCAGGCCCTCCATCGCCAGTGGTGCGCCGAAGACGTCGCCGACGAAGCGGGAGTAGTCCGACCAGTTCATCCCGAACTGGAACTCCTGCACGATGCCGGTCACCACGCCGATGGCGAAGTTGATCAGGAAGAGCTTCCCGAAGAACTTGGTCAGACGGAGGTACTCCTCCTTGCCCGTGCGCAGCCAGATCGTCTGGAAGGCCGCGATGAGCGCGCTGGTGCCGATCGTGATCGGCACGAACAGGAAGTGGTAGACGGTGATGATGCCGAACTGCCAGCGGGCGATGTCGGTGACGTCCACCGCGGCCTCCCAGGGTCGTCTCTACTACATATCGTCGTAGATACTACGCATCGTAGTAGACGTCTACTACTCGGGGTAGTATTCGCAGCATGCCGCGCCGACCACAGCTGGGAGAGCTGGAGCGTGCCGTGCTGGAGACGCTCTGGGCATCCGGCGACGAGCCGCTCACCGTTCGCGAGGTGCACCAGGCCCTCGCCGGGGAGCGCGACATCGCCTACACGACGGTGATGACCGTGCTGGACCGGATGGCCCGCAAGGACCTGGTCGAGCAGCACCGCGAGGGCCGCGCCTACCGCTACCGCGTGCTGAGCACGCGCAGCGAGATGACCGCGGAGCTGATGCGCGACACCCTGGGCGAGTTCGCCGAGGACGACCGGCACGCGGCCCTGGTCGCCTTCGTGGACGAGGCCAGCGAGGCCGACCGGAGGGCTCTGCGCGAGGCGCTGGCCGAGCTCGATCGTCGGGGTGGCTAGGCCGGCGTGGTGACGCTCGTCCTGGCGCTGCTCGCGCTGGTGCTGGCCGGCCCGGCGCCGTGGCTGCTGGCGCGGGTGCCACGGCTGCGGCTCACCCCGGGTGCGGCGATGGCGCTGTGGCAGGCGGTCGCGCTGGCGGCGGTGCTGGCCGCACTGGGCGCCGGGCTCTCGCTGGCCACGGTGCACGGCCTCGGCCCGGTCGGCAGCCGGTCGGCAGGCTCGTACGCCGTCGCCGCCGTGGCGCTGGCCGTGACGCTGGTGGTGCTCGGCCGGCTGCTGCTCTCGGGCCATGTGGTCGGCAGCCGGCTACGCGCCCTGCGCCGGCGGCACCGTGACCTGGTCGACCTGCTCAGCGTCGGGGAGACGCCGTTCGGTGCGCGGGTGCTGCCTGTCGCGGATGCGCCGATGGCCTGGTGCCTGCCGGGGATGCGGCGCTCGCGGATCGTGCTCACCGAGGCCGCCGTGGAGCGGCTCGGCCAGGAGGAGCTGGCAGCCGTCCTGGCCCACGAGCGGGCGCACCTCCGGGCCCGGCACGACCTGGTGCTCGAGGCGTTCACCGTACTGCAGCACGCCTTCCCGCACGTGCTGAGCAGTCGCCGCGCCCTCGACGAGGTGCGGCTGCTCGTCGAGGTGCTCGCCGACCGCTCTGCCCGCAACAAGGTGGGCGCGCGACCGCTGGTCTCCGCGCTGAGCCGCCTGGTGGGGGAGGGGCTGCCGGAGGCCGTGCTGGGTGCGGCCGAGACCGGGACGCTGCGGACGCGGCTGGAGGTGCTGCTCGACGAGGGCTCGCACCGGGTGCAGGCCGCGGTGCTCTACGCGCTGGCATTGGGCGTGCTGCTGGTGCCCACGTTGCTGGTCGTGCTGCCCTGGCTCGCGTCGCTGCGCTGAACCCGGGAGCACGACGAGGCCGGCCTTCCGGCGTGTGACGTATGGGGCGGATGAGGTTGTCGCGTAGATTCACCACCATGGCGACCCGTACGTCTTCCCCGCCGGCGTCGCGTAGCAGGAGCACCCAGAAGAAGGGTGCTTCCGCGTCGCGGTCCCGGTCGACGGGCAAGAAGAAGTCGAGCACAGCGGCCCGGCGGCCGGCTCCGCGAGCCGTGCGCAACGGGTCCGGTCCCGTCCTGCGGACCTTTGCCGCCGGCGGCAGGGGAGTGCGCGCGCTCTGGCTCGGCGTCGCGGGCGGCATCGGCGCGGGCGCCCGCAAGATCGGCCACGGCGCCCGTGACCTGGAGCCGGAGCACCGTCGCGACGGTGCCGGGCTGGTCCTGATCGCCCTGGCCGTGGTGGTGGCCGCGGCGGTGTGGTGGCAGCTTCCCGGGGCGGTCTTCGACGGCACTCGCGCGGCTGTCGCCGGCTCGGTCGGCCTGCTGGCCTGGTTCGTCCCGCTGCTGCTGTGCCTGGTGGCGTGGCGCAACATGCGCGACCCGGAGGCCAACGGCCCGGCCGGTCGCCAGCTCGTCGGCTGGGCGGCGCTCACCTTCGGCGCGCTGGGCATCGTGCACGTCGCCAACGGCTCCCCGCAGCCGGTGCGCGGCGACACCGCCGATCTCCAGCAGGCCGGCGGCGCGATCGGCTTCGTGATCGCCAAGCTGCTCACCGACCTGCTGCACAGCGCGTACGTCGTCGTGCCGATCCTGCTGCTGTTGGCCGTGTTCGGCGTGCTGGTCATCACCGCGACGCCGGTGTACCAGGTGCCTGTGCGGATGCGGCACCTGCGCGACCGGATGCTCGGCCGCTCGGCCGTCGAGGGTGGGGCCGTCGAGGGCGGGGCCGTCGAGGGCGGGGTCGGCGCGGAGCCGGAGACCGAGGCCCCGGTCAAGCGGCGCCGTCGCAAGGCGCTCGCCGGCGAGATCGACCCGGACATGGGCGACCCGGCGTACGACAGCCCGGTGCTCGAAGGCCGAGAGCTGGGCCGGAGGGGGCGTCGGAAGAAGGCCGACGAGCCGTTCGACATCGACGCGACCGGTTCAGAGGAGCCCGCGGCCGAGCCCGCGGGCAAGGCCGAGCTCGAGCCCCCGCCGCACACCCCGCTGCCCGCGCGGGTCGAGCAGCTGTCGCTCTCCGGCGACGTCACCTACACCCTGCCGGACTCCCAGATCCTCAAGCCCGGCACGACTCACCAGCCTCGTACCAAGGCCTCCGACGAGATCGTCGAGCGGCTGACCGGCGTGTTCGAGGAGTTCGACATCGACGCCCAGGTCACCGGCTACACCCGGGGCCCCACCGTCACCCGGTACATCGTCGAGCTCGGCCCCGCCGTCAAGGTCGAGAAGATCACCAACATCGCCAAGAACATCTCCTACGCGGTGGCCTCGGCCGACGTGCGGATCCTCTCGCCGATCCCGGGCAAGTCCGCGGTCGGGGTCGAGATCCCCAACAGCGACAAGGAGATCGTCTCCCTGGGTGACGTGCTGCGCTCCAACACCGCGCGCGGCGACCACCACCCGATGATCGCCGGCCTCGGCAAGGACGTCGAGGGCGGCTTCGTGGTCGCCAACCTGGCGAAGATGCCGCACCTGCTGGTGGCCGGCGCCACCGGCTCCGGCAAGTCCAGCTTCA
>CAZTHV010000296.1:0-4515 GCA_964613165.1 uncultured Marmoricola sp. | reverse complement strand
CGGCATCATGCTCTGCCCCCGACACCACACCCTCGCCCACGACCACCGCTACCAGCTCACCGACACCCTGCACGGCAAAGTCAGATTCACCCGCAGGACGTGATCGGCCCCATGAGCGCGATATCGAGGCGGCACCCCCATCCGGACACGCTGGCAGCGTGTACCGGCAGCATGCCGATGCTCGTCGCACCAACGCCGACCGGGGGATCCATCAGGGGTGTCGCCCCGCCCCGTGCCGCGCACCGGCCCGGCGACCGAGATCGGGAGCTCTCGGCGAGCTGCGTGCCCGAGCAGCGGCCCTTGCCGCCGGGGCGATGGTGGCCGAGCACATGTGGCGCGGAAGGGCGCGAGCGAGTCACCGATGGCGGGCCTCGCGAAGCCTCTCAGCAGGACCGACACCCGAGCGGCTGGACCCTCACCGGGCCAGCTCTTGCGCGCGGAGGAAGACGGCGTCGAGCATCTCCGGGGTGAGTCGGCCGGTGAAGGTGTTGTGCTGCGAGGGGTGGTAGCTGCCGATCAACGTGAGGGCGGGCGAGGACGGGTGCGGCAGCACCACCTCGGCGCCGTGGCCGAAGCGGGGACGCGGCCGCGGCACGGCGTACCCGGCCTGACCGAGCGCGCGCAGCGCGGCTGCCCAGCCGATGGCGCCCAGGCAGACGACCGTTCGCAGCGATCCGGCCACCAGGTGCACCTCTCGCTCCAGCCAGGGCGCGCAGGTGTCCCGCTCGGCCGGGGTCGGCTTGTTCTGCGGCGGGGCGCAGCGCACCGTGGCGGCAAGGCGCACACCGACCAGCGTCTGGCCGTCGCCGGCGGCGACCGAGGTCGCCCGCGTGGCGAGGCCGACTCGGTGCAGCGAGGCGAAGAGCCAGTCGCCGGAGCTGTCCCCGGTGAAGTTGCGGCCGGTGCGGTTGGCGCCGTTGGCGGCCGGCGCGAGCCCGACGACCAGGATCGACGGGTCGGTCGCGCCCCAGCCGGGGACCGGACGGCCCCAGTACGGCTGGCCGGCGAAGGAGGCCCGCTTGGTCCGCGCCACCTCCTCCCGCCAGGACACCAGCCGCGGACAGGCCGAGCAGACCGAGATGCGCGCGTCGAGCGCGGCCAGGTCGGCAGCGACCGCGAGGCGGCGTACGCCGGCGGCCGACCGTGCGACGGGAGTGCCGGCCGGCGCCGGGTCCTCCGGCCAGCCCGTCCCCGGCGGGACCGGGCTCTCGAAGAGCCGGCCGGTGAGGGGATGGGGCAGCCCCGTCACCGGTACGGCCTGTCCGCGGGATCGCCTCCCCCGGCGGCGGCCTCCCGCAGGGCACGACCCCGGTCGACGGCCTTCTGCCGCTTCGCCTGAGTCTTCTCGATGCCGCGGGCGTCACGCACCGGGAGCTGCAGCGCCTCCTCGGCGGGGATCCCGGCGACCAGCTGGCGGCCACGCTCCAGCTCGGCGTCGAGCTCGGCGCCGAAGAGCAGCGCCAGGTTGGTGATCCAGAGCCACAGCAGCGCCACGATGACACCCGCGAGCGAGCCGTAGGTCTTGTTGTAGGAGGAGAAGTTCGCGACGTAGAACGCGAAGCCGGCGGAGGCGAGCAGCCAGACCAGGATCGCCGCGAAGGCGCCCACCGAGATCCACCGGAAGCGCGGCTGCTTGACGTTCGGAGTCGCGTAGTAGAGCAGCGCCACCACGAGCACGACGATCACGATCAGCACCGGCCACTTGGCGACGTTCCAGATGTCCACGGCGGTGTCACCGAATCCGACGACGTCGCCGACCGACCTGGCCAGCGGCCCGGAGACGATCAGGATCACCAGCCCGACGACACAGAGCGCGACCGACACGACGGTGACCAGGAGCTGGACGGGACGCAGCTTCCAGAACGGCCGGCCCTCCTCCACCTCGTAGATCCGGTTCATCGCCCGGCCGAACGCGCCGACATACCCCGACGCCGACCACAGCGCACCGACGAGACCGACGACCAGGGCGATGCCCGCCGCCTGGGACGACGCCAGCCCCTCCAGCACCGGGCGGATCTCGTCGAGCGTGGCGGTGTCCACCAGCGGGCCGAGCACGTCGAGCATCGTGTCGACGGACTTCTCCCCCTCGCCGACGACGCCGAAGACCGCGATCACCGCCAGCAGACCGGGGAAGACCGCCAGCACCGAGTAGTAGGTCAGTGCGGCGGCCAGGTCCGTGCACTGGTCGTCGAGGAACTCGCGCACCGTGCTCCGCAGCACGTAGAACCACGACCGTCGCGGCAGGTCGGTGGGAGCCTCGGGCTTGCGCGGGTCGTCGGGCGCCGGGACCGCGTCCTCGGTGCGATCAGCCGGATCCAGCACGGCTTCGTCGTTCTCCTCCGACACTGCTGCTCCCTTCTCCAGTCGACCTTCTCTGAGTCGACCTTCTCTAGTCGATGAGTCCCTCGTCGATGAGCGACCAGCCGATCCCGTCGAGGATGTCGGACTCCGACACCACCAGCTCGGCGACCGTCGTCCGCCGCAGGATCCGGTCCAGGATCAGCGCCCCGGCCCCGATCACGTCGGCCCGTCCCGGATGCATGTACCCCAGCGCGCGCCGCTCAGCCGCCGTCATCGCGACGACGGCCTCCACCTCCGCGTGGACGCGGGCCAGCGGGAGCCGGGCGAGATGGATCCGATCGCGCTGGTACGACGGGAGGCCGAGTGCCCCGGCGGCGACCGTGGTGACCGTCCCGGCGACTCCGACCACGGTGCGCGCGACCGCCGGATCGATCCGGCAGGAGTCCAGGGTGGAGTCGACATCGACGATCAGCGACGCCACCTGCGCCGGCGTCGGCGGGTCGTCGCGCAGGTGCCGCTCGGTCAGCCGGACCGAGCCGATGTCCAGGGAGTGCTCGCCGATCACGGTGCCGTCGGCGTTGCCGAGGATCAACTCCGTCGAGCCGCCGCCGATGTCCACGACCAGCACCGGGCTGTCCGCTCCCGTCAAGGCCCGAATCGCGCCGGTGAAGGAGAGCTGTGCCTCCTCGGCTCCGGCGATGACCTCCGGCTCGACGCCGATCCGCTCCCGCACTCCGGCCGCGAACTCGGCGGCGTTGTCGGCGTCCCGGGCGGCCGAGGTGGCGCAGAAGCGGACCCGCGCCGGGGCCAGGCCGGCGATCGTCACGGCGTACTCGTCCAGCGCGGCGAAGCAGCGTGCCATCGCCTCCTCGGCGATGTGTCCGGTGCGGTCGATGTCCTGGCCCAGGCGCACGATCCGCATCTCCCGGACCAGCTCCGTGGCCGAGCCGGCGGTGGGGTCCAGGTCGGCGACCAGCAAGCGGACCGAGTTGGTGCCGCAGTCGACCGCCGCGACCCGCACCGCCTCAGTCACCGGCCGGCCGCTCGACGCACGGACCGGCGGCCCACCACTCGCCCAGGACGTCCAGGACCTCGTCGCCCAGCGGATTGACGCCACGCCCCTGGGCGAGCGCCTCGCCGACGAGCACGTGCAGGCACTTGACCCGGTCCGGCATGCCGCCGGCCGAGATGCCGTCGATCTCGGGCACCGGCCCGGTCTCCGCCTCGATCTCCGCGCGGGCGGCGAGATAGGCCTGGTGAGCCCGCCGGTACGACGCCGCGAGCTCCGGGTCCTCGCCCAGGCGCTCGGTCATCTCCTTCATCAGCCCCGACGCCTCCAGGGTGCCGATGCGCGAGGCCGCCCGCGGGCAGGTCAGGTAGAAGGTGGTGGGGAAGGGCGTGCCGTTGTCCAGCCGCGGCTCGGTGGTGACCACGTCCGGGTTGCCGCACGGGCAGCGGTGCCCGATCGCGTGGATCGAGCGGGGCGGGCGGCCGAGCTGGGCGTGGACCGCGGCAATGTCGGCAGGGGCGACGGGGTCGTTGCTCACTGCTGCTTCGGCTTGATCCGGTCGGCGGGCGTCGGCTTGACCTGCTTCTCGGGATGGTCGGCCGCGTCCAGGCTGTCGCGCAGCTTGCTCCACCAGGCCACCGGCGCGTCCGGTGCGACGGTCGTCGGGTCGGTCAGCTCGTCGGCGCCGGTGAGCGGCTTGCCGTCGGCGTCCAGCACCTGGTAGCTGGTCTCGCCGGGCAGCACCCAGCCGAAGCGGGAGCGCGCCTGCGCCTCGACGTACGCCGGGTCCTTCCAACGCCGCTTCTCCCGCTCCGCCTCGGCGATGCTCTTGGTGGACACGGCGATCTTGGCCTCCAGCGAGGCGATGTGCTCGCGCTGCTGGAGGAACGCGCGCATCGACGATGCGTAGGAGACCACCAGCACGGCGAAGACGACCGCCAGCACCGCGGCCCGGTTGGTCAGCCGCGCCCGCGGCCGCCGCTCGTCCGCCGGCGAAGGCCGCGCCGCTCCCGCCCCGCGCCGATGGGGGCGAGACCTGCCGGGACGGCCTCCCGGCTGCGGACGACGTGAGGACGGCATGGCCCTAGGCGGAGTACCTCGGGAAGGCGCCGGCTCCGGCGTAGCGGGCGGCATCGCCCAGCTCGGCCTCGATGCGCAGCAGCTGGTTGTACTTGGCCACCCGCTCCGAGCGGGCCGGCGCGCCG
>CAZTHV010000295.1:0-4520 GCA_964613165.1 uncultured Marmoricola sp. | reverse complement strand
CGCACCAGCAGCTTGCCGCGCGACACGTGCCTCTCCCGCGCGCGCTCCGACCCGCCCTCGCGCACCCGCGTCAGCCGCTCCCGCAACTGGGCCGCCAGCTCCCGCATCTCCGCCGCCACACCCTCACCTCACCAGGTTAACGATCACTAACCAGATCGTAGAGGTCTTCACTCCAGCAGTCCACTCGGCAGCCGCCAGTACAGCAAGGTCGTCGGGCCGGTCGACAACTCGCTCACGGCCCGGTGCAGATCAGGAGGACAACCAGCTGATCGGCACGACGAACGCCGTGTCGGTCAGCAGCTTCCGCTGCTCCGGCGCCGACCGGTCCCCGATTCTTCAGGCCCCGTCCCGGTCCCGTAGCCCACGGCGATCGAGGTCACGCCAGCAGAGACGCCTTGGCCGCGGCGAACTCCTGGTCGGTGAGCGCGCCCGTCTGATGCAGCGCGGCCAGCCGCTCCAGCGACTCCAGCAGGTCACCACCGGCCGCGGGCGGTGCGGCGGCGGGGGCCGGCTGAACCGGCTGCGGTGCCGGCGCCGGCGCTGGCTCTTGGGTCACGTGCTGCGCCGCCGCCGCGGCCTGCGCCTGCTCGTTGGCCCGGCGCTGCTGGCGCGAGGCGACGGCACCCGCGGTGGCCTGCGCCGTGCCGGCGATCACCGCCGTCCTGGCCGCGGTGCCGATCAGGCCGGGGCGGCCCATGCGTCGTGCCCTCATGATGTGCTCCTCACTCCTGGCCCGACGTCGCCGTGGCGATCTCGTCGAGCACGACAGCCGGAATCCTCTCGGAGGCGACGAGATCGACGTCCGCGTCACGCGCGGCGGTGACCAGGTCGCGGGCCCAGGCGTGCTCGAAGAGCACGATCGCGACGGACTCGTCGATGCCCAGGCGCTCGGTGACGTCCTCGATGTCGTCGGCGCCGATCAGGCCCGGCTCGGCCAGGACAAGACCCTCGGCGTCGAGTCGGTCCTCCACCTCGTCGGTCTCCAGGACGACGGTCGTGCCGCCCGCGACGCGGACCACCAGCACGAGATCGAGGAGGCGGATGACGCCGTCGGTCGCGGCGCGGACCACCGCGTCCTTGACCGCGACGGGAACCGTCTCCCCGACGTACGCCAGAGCCAGCAACTCACCTGGCCCGTGTGATCCGGACATGCAGCCTCCCAAGGACGTGGGTCACCAGCGTGGACCAGATTCGCCGATCCGTCGAGAGCCTGCCGGAGGTCCAGGCCCATCCATCGCTGACACGGCGCAGCGGATGCGTCACGATGAGCCCATGAGCCCCCGGGCGACCGGCGCCCGCCACTCCGCAGGTCTTCGCCGAGGGCACCCACTCCCATCCATGGTGTCGGCGCACCGCCGGAGAACCTGGTGTCCGGGTCGATGGTCTTCACGCCGACGCCGGGGCCGGTCGACCTGAGGCATCTCAGCCAGTGGTGGACGTGGACTCCGCAGGCGTCATGGCGTCATCCTGAGGGGCCGGGCTCGTCCCTCGACGGCCGGGCCGATCATCCGGTCGTGCATGTCGCCCACGAGGACGCTCTCGCGTTCGCCGACTGGGCGGGGCGCCGTACTCCCGACGGAGGCGCAGTGGGAGCTCGCCGCCCGTGGCGGGATCGACCGGGCGGAGTTCACCTGGGGCGACACCACTCGGCCGGGTGGGCGGATCATGGCGAACATCTGGGACGGCCCGGACTTCCCGTGGCGCTCGACCGGCGAGTCCGGGTTCGAGCGCACCGCGCCTGTCGGGCCGTTCCCGGCCAACGACTTCGGTCTCTTCGACATGGCCGGCAACGTCTGGGAGTGGACCGCCGACTGGTGGTCGGAGCATCCCGAGGAGGCGGCGTCGGACTGCTGCGTGCCGGTCGACCCCCGCGGAGGCGCCGCGGAGAGCAGTCTGGATCCGCGGCAGCCACAGTTCCGGATGCCCCGCAAGGTGATCAAGGGTGGGTCACACCTGTGCGCGGACACGTACTGCCTGCGCTACCGGCCCGCGGCGCGAGGTCACAGATGATCGACACCGGGATGAGCCATGTGGGCCTTCGCTGCGCGTGGCGGACGGAGATGCTGTCGTGATGATGCTCCCCTCGTGGCAGCCGGGCGCGGCTCGCGATGCCGTGGTCGCGTTCCTCGAGTCCGCCGAGGACGTGCCCATCGACGACCGGATGGCCGTCCTCGACAACGACGGCACGCTGTGGTGCGAGCGGCCGACGTACGTCCCGTGGGACTTCTTCGTCGACGCCCTCCGCCGCCGGGTCGCGGAGGACTCCGCCCTGCGCGAGCGGGAGGAGTACCGCGCGGTCCTGGCCCAGGATGCCGCGGCCGTGGGGGAGATCGGTCTCGCGGCGATCGTGATCCCGCTGGCCGAGCTCTTCACCGGGCAGGATCCCCGAGAGTACGTGGCCGCCGCTCGCGAGTTCGCCGGGCGGTGGACGCACCCGACGCTGGGTCGCGGGATCGACCGGATCGTCTACCAGCCGATGCTGGAGCTGATCGCGGAGCTGCGCCGCCGCGAGTTCACGGTCGGCGTGGTGACCGGCGGCGGCACCGAGTTCGTGCGGGCGATCTCGCAGTCGCTGTACGGCGTACCTCCTGAGCTCGTGGTGGGCACGCTGATCGAGCACGAGGTCGTGCCCGGCCCAGCGATCGAGACCGAGAGCGGCACCGATCTGGGCCTGCGGCGTACCGCGAGCCTCCTCGGGCACGCCAACGAGGGTCCCGCCAAGGTGGTCAACATCCAGAACTTCCTCGGTCGCCGGCCGCTTCTCGCGGCCGGCAACTCTGGCGGTGACACCGACATGCTCGCCTGGGCCGCGGCCGGCGGGGGTCTCGCCCTTGTCGTCGACCACGACGATCCCGACCGGGAGTTCGCCTATGAGAGCCGCGCCGAGAGCTTCGCTCAGGCAGAGCCGCTGCTCACCACCGCGCGCCGCCAGGGCTGGACCGCTATCAGCATGCGCGACGACTGGTCCTCGGTCTTCCCGCCTGAGCTTCCCGGCTAGCGCCGACCCTCGCCGGGGCGCGCGAGCTGCCAGACCCCCGGCGTTCCCTTGGTCATCAGCCCCTCGTCGATGAGCGCGATGCGAGCGCGCCGAGCCGCGTAGCGCCAGCGCAGCTCGCCCTCCGGGGTCAGCTCGTTGTCCCCGGGCAGCAGGGTGTCCTCGGTCAGGATCTCCAGCTCGAGAAAGGCATCGTCCGCCTCCAGCTCGCCGCCGGCCTGCTCCAGCACGCTCAGAATGAGCGCCCTGAACGTCTCCAGCGGCGTCCACCGCCGCGGCACCACCCTGCTCGGCGGAGCCGCAGCCGTCCGCTTCCGGACCGGCGCCACCCCCCGGGCCTTCGGCTTCGCCTTGACCACCTTCTCAGCCACTGTCGGCGGCCGCCCGTGGATGCAGGTCGATCGCGGTAGGTCGCACAGCTCGCAGTAGTCGTCGGGCCCAGTCATCTCCGCCAGGATAGTCAATCGCCCCTGCGTCGACGTGACCGGTGCTCGCCCATTCAGAATCGTCGGCCGGGAGCGAGTCACCCATCCCACGTGCGGGCACCCACACACGATGGGATCTGGGTCTAACCCGGCGGCATCCCCGCATCGACAGGAGCGACTCCGTTGCGCCGACGATCATCTCGGCCGTCGGCTCGCCCTCGCGTCAGAGGGGCAGACTCTGCGGAGACGCCCATCCCCCTCCAGAGGTGAGGACTCATCCCCGCGGGTGCGGGGCAGACAAGGGCGTCACGCCAGCCCGGTACGTGACCGACGACTCATCCCCGCGGGTGCGGGGCAGACGCGCTCGGACTGGCCAAGTCCATCCTCGGCTCGGGCTCATCCCCGCAGTGCGGTGCAGACCAACGACCCGTCGTCGCCATCCACGCGGCGCTCGCTGGGTGGTAGTGGCCGCTGTCGACCGAGGCACTGATCTTGATCAACCAGCTCGACCTGAAGCAGGAGAAGATCTGGTCGCTCGGCGCCAGGAAGGCAAGCGTCCTGAGCCGCATCCGCTGACGCCGCGGGGAAGCGCACGTCAAGGAAGCTGCAGCGCATCGACAACTCAGGCGGGCGCAATAACGCTGAGGTCGTCGACCTGCTGCAGAGGATGGCAGACGGCCACCTGGTTAGCGATGGGTGGCGCGAGGTGCCCGGGGCCGGTTAGTCCAGCAGCTGGAAATCCTTCCGGTAACTGGTGCCGGAGTCGACGCCATTGTTAAACGACACGACAGTGTCCAGCTTCTTCTCAGTGAACCCGACCATGTTCATCCACCAGGCCCGCGCCTTCTCGGCCATGTCCTTGCCCTCGTCCTTGGTGACATCACCAGAGAGTGAGAGGTAAACGTCGAGCCTGCCGACGTAGGGCGATTCGACGTGGTCGAAGAAGCACTGCCACGTGTACTCCGGCAGGTGGCAGCTCTTTCCGATCGCCCGCCCGTTCGCCTCGATCCCAACGGCCTTCATCTTCTTCGCCCACGCCGCCGAATCCTCCTTCGGCTTCGCCGACTTCGCGGGTGATGGCTTCGTCGACTCAGTCGGCT
>CAZTHV010000294.1:1823-4563 GCA_964613165.1 uncultured Marmoricola sp. | reverse complement strand
CGACCCTGGCCGGCGACACGATCGAGGTGACCGGCTCGGACGACGACTTCGAGGTCGCCGGCGCGAAGGTCCTCTGCGGCAACATCCCGACGGCCAACGCCACGGTCTACGTCATCGACTCGGTCCTGATGCCCTGACCGAGCCCCTGGCACCACGCCCCGTCGATACGGAAAGGTCGACACATGCCTGACCTCCGTCCGGTTCCCTCCGGCTCCTCCGAGCCGGAGGGAACCGGGGACCCAGCACCTCCCCTCGCCGGTCTGCTACGGCAGGCGGCACGGGGAGACGAGGCCGCGTTCGCCCAGGTCTACGACCTCACCTCCGCCCGGGTGCACGGGCTCGTGCTCCGCGTGGTGCGCGACCCCGCTCAGGCCGAGGAGGTCACCCAGGAGGTGTTCCTCCAGGTCTGGCGCACGGCCGCGCGGTACGACGAGAGCCGCGGCAGCGCCCTCGCCTGGCTGATGACCCTGGCCCATCGCCGCGCGGTAGACCGGGTCCGCTCCGCCGAGGCGGTCCACCGCCAGGAGACGGCGTACCAGCAGCGCACCCACGAGGTCACCCACGACGTGACCGCCGACGCGGCGGAGGCCTCGCTGGACGCCCAGCGGGTGCGCACCGCGATGTCGGAGCTCACCGAGATCCAGCGCGAGGCGCTGGCGCTCGCCTACTTCGGCGGCTACACGCACACCGAGGTCGCCACCATGCTCGACCTGCCGGTCGGCACCGCCAAGACCCGCATCCGGGACGGACTCATCCGGCTGCGCGACGCGATGGGAGTGAGCCGATGACTCCTCACGAGATCCACGCGCTCTCCGGCGCCTACGCCGTCGACGCTCTCGACGACCTCGAGCGCGAGCGGTTCGAGCGCCACCTGGCCGACTGCGCGGAGTGCCGCGCCGAGGTGGACAGCCTGCGCGCCGCCGCCGGGATGCTGGCCGAGACCACGCCGGCCGCCCCTCCGCCGGAGCTGCGCGAGCGGCTGATGGAGGAGATCCGCACCGTGCGCCCGCTCCCGCCGCTCACCAGCTCGGGATCTCCACGTCGCCGGCGCTGGATCGGTTTGGGCATGGTCGCGGCCGTGCTCGCCATCGCCCTCGGCGGCGCCGGGATCGTGGCCTGGCAGCAGAGCCAGAGCCAGGCGCCGGTGTCGGCGACCGACCGGGTGTTGAACGCCGGCGACGCCGAGCGCTACACCGTGACCCTCGACGGCGCGACCGCCACCCTGGTCCGCTCGCCCTCACAGCACCGGGCCGTCCTGGTCACCGAGGACATGCCGCCCGCGCCGGCCGGCAAGGTCTACCAGCTCTGGCTGCAGGACGACGCCGACACGATGGTGCCGGCCGGCCTGATGCCGGCGGGTGAGAACCAGACCGTGCTCCTGGACGGCGACGCGGCTCGCGCCATCGGCGCCGGGATCACCGTGGAGCCGGCCGGAGGATCGCCGGAGCCGACCTCGGGACCGATCGCGCTCTTCGAGTTCACGGGGCCCGCATGAGCGGCCCGCGCTCGGTGGCCGTGATCGGCAGCGGGGTGAGCGGCCTGGTCGCCGCCTACGTCGCCTCGGTGTCGGCACGGGTCACCCTCTTCGAGGCCGACGACCGGCTCGGCGGCCATGCCGACACCCACGAGGTGCCCACCGCGGGCGGGCCGGTCCACGTGGACACCGGCTTCATCGTGCACAACGAGCGCACCTACCCCACGCTGATCCGGCTCTTCGCCGAGCTCGGCGTGGCCACGCAGGACTCCGACATGTCGATGTCGGTGAGCGCCGGGGGTCTCGAGTACGCCGGGGCGAAGGGACTCGCGGGCCTGTCCCCCACGTGGCGGCATCTGCTGCGGCCGGCGTACCTGCGGATGCTCGCCGAGGTCCCGCGCTTCCACCGCCGCGCCCGCGCGCTGCTGGCCACCCCGCCGGACGACGGGTTGACCACGCTGGCGGAGTTCCTGGACGAGGGCGGCTTCTCGGCGCACTTCCGGCGGCACTTCATGGCGCCGCTGGTCGCCGCGGTCTGGTCGTGCGACCCGGGGCTCGCACTGGAGTACCCCGCGCGCTACCTCTTCGAGTTCCTCAGCCATCACGGGATGCTGCGCGTCTTCGGCTCGCCCCAGTGGCGGACGGTCACCGGCGGCTCACGGCGCTACGTCGAGGCGGTGGCCGAGGCGATCGGCGCCCGTGGAGCCGAGGTGCTGACCTCGACCAAGGTGACCTCGGTGCTGGGGACGCCCGAGGGAGTCGAGATCACCGACGGCAACGGCGAGGTACGCCGCTTCGACGCGGTGGTGATCGCCACGCATCCGGGGCAGGCGCTGGCGATGCTGGCCGAGCCGACCCGTCTCCAGCGCGAGGTGCTGTCGGCCATGCCGTACTCCCGCAACCTCGCCCAGCTGCACACCGACAGCTCACTGCTGCCCAGGAGCAGCCGGGCATGGGCTTCCTGGAACCACCTGGAGCGGCCCGACCGCACCGGCGTCACCGTCACCTACGACCTGACCAGGCTGATGCGTCTGCCCAGTCCGGACGGCACCCGCTACCTGGTGACGCTGGGGGCGCCCGACCTGGTCGACCCATCGACGGTGATCGCGACCCGCGACTACGAGCACCCGGTCTACACCCCGGAGTCCGTGGCCGCGCAGCGCCGGCTGCCCGGGATCGCCACCGATCGCGTAGTCTTCGCCGGCGCCTGGCATGGCTGGGGCTTCCACGAGGACGGCGCGCGCTCCGGTGTCGAGGCCGCCGAGC
>CAZTHV010000294.1:0-1813 GCA_964613165.1 uncultured Marmoricola sp. | reverse complement strand
TGGAGCGACCCGGCCGGCCCTGCCGGCGCTCCTCGGCTCTATCGCACGACGATCAGCCACACCCGTCGTACGCCGCTCAAGCGCCGATTCAACCTGCGCAGCCACCGCTGGCTGGTCGATCTCGACGACCTGCCCGACCACGGCCGGCTCGCTCCGGTACTCGGCAGCTTCGAGGCGCGCGACCACCTGGGCCGCGCCGACCGCACGATCCGGGAGAACGTCGAGGCCTTCCTCGTCACACACGGCCTCGTCGCCGACGGGCGCATCCTGATGGCCACGCAGGCTCGGGCGCTCGGCTACTGCTTCAACCCGATCACCGTCTTCTGGTGCCACGACCGCGGCGGCGCGCCCGTCGCCACAGTCATCGAGGTGCACAACACGTACGGCGACCGGCACGCCTATCTCGTCCACCCCGACGAGGAGGGCCGGGCCTCGGTGCCCAAGGAGATGTACGTCTCGCCCTTCCACGGCGTCGACGGCCGTTACGACGTGGTGGTCCCCGAGCCGGCCGACGACCTGACCGTGTGCGTGCGGCTGGTCACCGACGACGGCGCGGTCTTCGATGCCTCCGAGCGCGGAGCCCTGGTCGAGGACCCGCCGTGGCGGGCAGCTCCCGCCGCGCTGCGTGGCGCCGCCCTGATCCGGGCACATGGCCTGTGGCTGTGGGCGCGACGACTGCCGATCAAGCCACGACCGAGCCACCACCAGGAGGGTGTCCGATGACCGCCACCACGCTCGACACCCACGCCTGGCCGGACCTGGCGACGGTTCCCCGCGGGCCGCGAGTCGCGATCTCCGCGGCGGCCGCCCGCCGGCTCTTCACCGCCGCCACCGCGCGCCTCGGCCTCACCTGGTCGGCGAACGACCCGAGTGCCGATCTCGTGGTCCACCGGCCCGACGAGCTCTTCGCTCGCATCGGCGCCGACGGGCTGATCGGCTTCGGCGAGTCCTACCTGACCGGCGCCTGGGATGCGGCCGACCTGGGCGGCACGCTGACCACGATGTGCGCGCGGATCGACGCGCTGGTGCCGCGGTGGATGCAGCGCCTGCGCGCGGCGTACGTCGCCCGGCCGCCGCGCCACCACAGCGGCAGCGAGCGGAACACCCGCGGCAACATCGCCCACCACTACGACCTGTCGAACGAGCTCTTCGCGCTCTTCCTCGACCCGACGCTGAGCTACTCCTCCGCGCTCTTCGACACCGACGCGATGACCCGTCGCCGCGGACCGTGGCCGCACACCCGGATGTCGGCGCCCCGGCCGGGAGCGGCGCTGGAGGAGGCCCAGGCGCGCAAGGTGGAGGCGATCCTCGACGCCGCCGGGGTCACCGCCGGGAGCCGCGTCCTGGAGATCGGCACCGGATGGGGCGAGCTGGCGATCCGGGCGGCCCGCCGAGGCGCCACCGTGCACTCGGTGACCCTCTCGGTCGAGCAGCGGGACCTGGCCCGCCGGCGGGTGGACCAGGCGGCGGCCGCCGAGGGCTGGGACGTCGGCCTGGTGAGCATCGAGCTGTGCGACTACCGCGCCGTGGACGGGGGTTACGACGCAATTGTGTCGGTGGAGATGATCGAGGCGGTCGGCTTCGACTACTGGCCGGCGTACTTCCGGACCATCGACCGGGTCCTGGCGCCGGGCGGACGGGTCGCGATCCAGGCGATCACCATGCCGCACGAGCGGATGCTGGCGACGCGGCGGACGCACACCTGGATCAACAAGTACATCTTCCCCGGCGGCTTCCTGCCCTCCACCGAGGCGATCGAGCAGCTCACACGGCAGCAATCGACGCTGTGGCTGCGCCACCGGCTCTGCCTCGC
>CAZTHV010000293.1:0-4565 GCA_964613165.1 uncultured Marmoricola sp. | reverse complement strand
TGGGGATCATCGCCGGGTGCACTCGGGCCGAGACGGCCGGCCCGTCGGGGCCCTCCTCGATCGCGCAGATCGCCAGCAGCTTGACGACGCAGCCCATCTCCCGGGCCGACGCGACGTCGCTGGCGGTGACCTCGGCGATGCCCTCGCGGTGCACGTCGCGGGCGGTCACCCGGGTGTGGAAGGCCAGGCTGGCCAGGATCGCCGCCTTGGCGGCCGCGTCGAAGCCCTCGACGTCGGCGGTCGGGTCGGCCTCGGCGTAGCCGAGCGCCTGGGCCTCCTCCAGCGCCTCGTTGAAGCCGGCGCCGGAGGTGTCCATCTGGTCGAGAATGAAGTTCGTGGTGCCGTTGACGATGCCGAGCACCCGGGTGACCCGGTCGCCAGAGAGCGACTCGCGCAGCGGGCGCAGGATCGGGATGGCGCCGGCGACAGCGGCCTCGTAGTAGAGGTCCCGCCCGGCGCGCTCGGCCGCCGCGAAGAGCGTGGGGCCGTCCTCGGCGAGCAGCGCCTTGTTGGCGGTGACCACCGAGGCGCCGTGCTCCAGCGCGGAGAGGATCAGCGTCCGCGCCGGCTCGATCCCGCCGATCACCTCGACCACCACGTCGACGTCGTCGCGGGCGACCAGTGCCTCGGCGTCGGTGGTGAAGAGATCGACCGGCAGCTCCGCGTCGCGGCCCGTGTCCGGCTCGCTCCTGGGGCGGCGTACGGCGATGCCGGCCAGCTCCAGCGGAGCGCCGACACGCGCGGCCAGGTCGTCGGCCTGGTCGTGGATCAGCCGGGCCACCTGGGAGCCGACGACGCCGCACCCGAGCAGGGCGACACGGATTGGTTGCTTGTTCGCACTCATGGCGGTACTCAGTCTCCCATCGAGACGTCGGCGCCGACATCGAGACCCAGCAGGTCGTCGATGGTCTCGCGGCGGATCACGGCCCGGGACTCCCCGTCGCGGACCGCGACGACCGGCGGTCGAGGCACGTGGTTGTAGTTGCTGGCCATCGAACGGCAGTAGGCACCGGTGCCCGGGACGGCGATCAGGTCGCCCGGAGCGATGTCGCCGGGCAGGAACTCGTCCTTGACCACGATGTCGCCGGCCTCACAGTGCTTGCCCACCACCCGGGCGAGCAGCGCCGGCGCCGCCGAGGCGCGGTTGGCGAGCGTCGCGGAGTAGTCGGCGTCGTAGAGGGCGGTACGGATGTTGTCGCTCATCCCGCCGTCGACCGAGACGTAGGTCCGGACCGCTCCCCCGTCCAGCTCGACCGCCTTGACGGTGCCGACCTCGTAGACCGTGCACATCGCCGGCCCGGCGATCGCCCTGCCGGGCTCGATCGAGAGGCGCGGCACCTCCAGGGCGCGCGCGTCGCACTCCTCGCTGACGATCGTGGTCAGCTCCGCGGCCAGCTGCGCCGGGTCGGAGGGATCGTCCTGAGTGGTGTACGCGATGCCGAAGCCGCCGCCGAGATCCAGCTCGGGCATCATCACCCCGATCTCGTCGGCGATCTGCGCGTGCAGCGCGAGCACGCGCCGTGCTGCCACCTCGAAGCCGGCGGAGTCGAAGATCTGCGAGCCGATGTGGCTGTGCAGGCCGAGCAGCTCCAGGCCGGGAGTCCGGGCGATCTCGGCCGCCGCGGCGAGCGCGTCGCCGCTATTGATCGAGAAGCCGAACTTCTGGTCCTCGTGGGCGGTGGCGATGTACTCGTGGGTGTGTGCCTCCACGCCGGCGGTCACCCGGATCATCACCCGGGCCACGGCACCGAGCTCGCGGGTGATCCGCTCCAGCCGCTCGATCTCATGGAAGGAGTCCACGATGATCCGGCCCACGCCCAGCTCGACCGCGCGCGCCAGCTCCGCCTCGCTCTTGTTGTTGCCGTGCAGGCCGATCCGCTCCGCGGGGACGCCGGCGCGCTCGGCGACGGCCAGCTCCCCGGCCGAGCACACGTCGAGACGGAGTCCCTCCTCGACGACCCAGCGTGCGACCGTCGTACACAGGAAGGCCTTGCCGGCGTAGTACACGTCCCAGTGCACATCCTCTCGGCCCCCGAAGGCGTCGCGGAAGGCGCGCGCCCGGGCGCGGAAGTCGGCCTCGTCCAGGACGTACGCCGGGCTGCCGTGCTCGGCGACCAGGTCGGTCAGCGCGACCCCGCCGACCTCCAGGACGCCGTCGGACTTCCTGGCCGTGCTCGACCACAGCCGCGGCACCAGGGAATTGACGTCGTCGGGCTCGCGCAGCCAAGCCGGTCCCCGGACGGAGACCGCCGCGTGGGCCCAGCCGGCCTCGTGTGCGCGCACGCCCGCCTCACATCCGCTCGGGCGCCGAGACGCCGAGCAGGTCGAGCCCGTTGGCGAGCACGGTCTGGCTGGCGACAACCAGCACGAGACGCGCCTTGTTGACCGGGGCGACCGGCTCGTCGCCCCGAGGAAGCATCCGGCACTCCGTGGTGTCGTACCACTTGTTGAAGACCGACGTGGTGTCCTCCAGATAGCGCGCGATCCGGTGCGGCTCGCGCAGCTCGGCGGCACTCGCGACCACCCGCGGGAAGTCGGCCAGCGCGCGCAGCAGGTCACGCTCGCGCTCGTGGGAGAGCAGCGCGGGATCCCAGGCGCCGTTCAGGAGGGCGTCCGGCAGGGACATGCCCAGGTCGGCGGCATTGGCGAGCATCCGGCAGGTGCGGGCGTGGCCGTACTGCACGTAGTAGACCGGGTTGTCGGCCGACGCCCTGGTGATCTCGGCGACGTCCAGGACCAGCGGTGAGTCCGCGGGATAGCGGGCCAGCGAGTAGCGCAGCGCGTCCACGCCGATCACCTCGGCCAGCTCGTCCAGCGTCACCATCGTCCCGGCCCGCTTGGACAGCTTCAGCTCGGCTCCGTCGCTGAGGATCTTGACCAGCTGGCCGATCAGCACCTCCAGCGTCTGGTCGGGGTCGTCACCGACACAGGCCGCCATGGCGCGCAGGCGGCCGACGTACCCGTGGTGGTCGGCGCCGAGCAGGTAGATGCAGCGGTCGAAGCCACGCGCCCGCTTGTTCAGGTAGTACGCGGTGTCCGAGGCGAAGTAGGTCAGCTCGCCGTCGGACTTGATCAGCACCCGGTCCTTGTCGTCGCCGAAGTCCGTGGTGCGCATCCACAGCGCTCCGCCCTCGGTGTAGACGTGACCGAGATCCTCCAGATGGCGCAGGGTGTCGGGGACGGATCCGGACTCGTGGAGGGAGTTCTCGGAGAACCACACGTCGAAGTGGGTGTTGAAGCTCTCCAGCTGCTCGCGCTGCTCGCGCAGTTGGATCTCGTAGCCCAGCTCGCGCACGGCGACGCGCCGCTCATCGGCCGGCAGGTCGAAGATCCCCGGCCGAGCAGCCTCGATCGTCTGGGCGAGGTCGTCGATGTAGCCACCGGCGTACCCGCCCTCGGGCGTCGGCTCGCCGAGCGCCGCGGCGATGATCGACTCGGCGAAGTGGTTCATCTGGACGCCGCGGTCGTTGACGTAGAACTCGCGGGTCACCTCCGCGCCGGCCGCGGCGAGGACCCGCGCGATCGCGTCGCCCAGGACGGCCCAGCGGGTATGACCCAGGTGCAGCGGGCCGGTCGGGTTGGCGGAGATGAACTCGACGTCGATCCGCTGCCCGGCCAGCACCTCGGAGTGGCCGTACGCCGGGCCCGCGGCGACGATGTCGGCCGCGACCTGGCCCTGCGCTCCCGCCTCGACGGTGATGTTAAGGAAGCCCGGGCCGGCGATCGCGACTCCCGCGATGCCATCGGCGGCGCGCAACTCCTCGGCCAGCTCCTCGGCCAGCTCGCGCGGGCTCTTGCCCGCCTTCTTGGCCAGCTGCAGCGCCACGTTGGTCGCGTAGTCACCATGCTCTTTGCTGCGCGGCCGCTCGACCGTCACGCTCTCCGGCACGCCGTCGGCCAGGGTCAGCCGACCGCGCTCGCTCAACGAGGCGAGGGCGGCGACGATCAGGACGGAGAGCTGGGCGGGATTCACCGGGCAAGCCTATCGGCGGGCACCGGTTCCACTCGCGCGAGTTCCGCGAGACCTCATCCGAACGTGACCCTTGACCCTCGGTTTCGTAGGACGCCCCGTCCTGCGATAGCCTCGCTTGGCGCCGGGCTCACCTCGAGTCGGGCGCATGCCTCCGTAGCTCAGGGGATAGAGCACTGGTTTCCGGTACCAGGTGCCGCAGGTTCGAATCCTGCCGGAGGCGCTCTCCCGGAAGGCACACTGCCGAAGGGCTCAGTGGTGGCGCAGGGCGTCGACCAACTCGGACTTCCGCTTGTCGGAGTAGCCGGTCAGGCCGAGCTCCTTGGCCCGGCGCTTGAGGTCCTTGACGGTCCAGTCCTCGTAGGAGCCGGCCTTGCCACCCTTGGCGGCGACGGAGTGCTCGGAGCGGCCCTTCTGCTCGGTCGCATTGGAGATCCGGGCGGCCTTCTCCTTGGAGGCCCCCTCCTCGCGCAGATCCTCGTAGAGCTCGGGGTTCTTCAGACTACGGTTGCGGGAGCCGGGCATGGTGATCCTCCTCTGGTACGCCGTGTGGTCCACTTCGTGGAACACCCGTACCCGCACGCGCATGCCGGGA
>CAZTHV010000292.1:4163-4568 GCA_964613165.1 uncultured Marmoricola sp. | reverse complement strand
TGAACGCGCGCGGCCTGAACCCGATCTGGATCGGGCGGGCCGACGAGCAGCCGCCAGTCGTAGTCCCGCCAGCCGGTCGAATGCCGCAGCGCCCGGCGCACGGTCGTCGCGACCGCCTCGGGGGAGAAGCGGCCGTGGACCGAGCAGTGCCCCTTCCACAGGATCACCTTGGCGGCCCGCAGCTCCTCCGGGGTGAGGCCGCCGCTGGGAAGCAGCGGGTTCCACACCACGCAGTCGTCCAGGCCGAGACCGAGCTTGAGCACGGCCGTGTTGCGGCCGAGGTGCTGGTCGGGCAGGAAGAGCACCTTGGTGTCGGGTCCGTGCTGGGAGAAGGCCCACTCCAGTGCCACGTCGGCGTTGGAGGAGGTGCACACCGCGCCGCCGTTGCGCCCACAGAAGGCCTTG
>CAZTHV010000292.1:0-4153 GCA_964613165.1 uncultured Marmoricola sp. | reverse complement strand
GATCACCTTCTGCTCCGGCGTGGTGAGAATGTCGGCGGACTCGGCCATGAAGTGGACACCGCAGAAGACGATGTACTCCGCATCGGGCCGGGCGGCGGCCTCGCGGGCCAGCTTGAAGGAGTCGCCGGTGATGTCGGCGAACTGGATGACCTCGTCGCGCTGGTAGTGGTGGCCGAGCACGAACACCCGGTCGCCGAGCCGCTCCTTGGCCACGCGCGCCCGCTCGACCAGGGCCGGATCCGATGCCGGCGGCAGGTCGCCCGGACAGTCCACGCCACGCTCGGAGGCGGGGTCCTTCCCCCGTCCTAGAGGGAGCAGCGGGAGGTCAACGGTCGTCATGTCGCTCATTCTCCCATGCCGCCCGAGCGGCCCGTCAGCGCGGATCGCGGGCAGGGCAGCGGGCAGGGCAGGATGTGCTCATGCGTGTCGTCGTCGCCCCGGACAAGTTCGCCGGCACCCTGTCGGCCGTGGAGGCCGCCTCGGCGATCGCCGAGGGCTGGCGGCGCCGGGTGCCCGGCGACGACCTGGTTCTGATGCCGATGTCCGACGGCGGCCCCGGGTTCGTCTCGGTCCTCCATGCCGTGCTCGGTGGCGAGCTGCACGCCACCAGCGTGCCGGGGCCGTACGGCGAGAAGGTGCCCGCGACGATCCTGCGCGTCGGTGACACGGCGTACGTCGAGTGCGCCCAGGCGGCCGGGCTGCACCTGACCGAGCCTGCCGACCGGGAGCCGCTGCGCGCCACGTCGTACGGTGTCGGCGTCCTGATCGCGCAGGCGATCCAGGCCGGCGCGCGGCGGGTCGTCGTGGGCCTGGGCGGCTCGGCCACCAACGACGGCGGCGCGGGACTCCTCGCCGCCCTCGGCGCTGCCTCGGACGCCGACCTCTCCGGTGGCCCGCGGGCGCTCGCGCCGGCGACGTACGTCGACCTGGAGCCGGCCCGGGCTGCCACCGCCGGCATCGAGCTGGTCGCGGCGAGTGACGTGGAGAGCCCGCTGCTCGGGCTCACCGGCGCCACCAAGAGCTTCGGGCCGCAGAAGGGGCTGGACGAGGAGGAGCTGTTGAGGGTCGACGGCTGGCTGCAGCACTTCGCGGGTCTCACCGACCGCAAGACCGCGGGCGCCAAGGGGGCGGGCGCTGCCGGCGGCGCCGGGTTCGCGCTGCTGCTGCTCGGCGCCCGGCGGGAGCCGGGAGTCGGGCTGGTCGCGGCGGCCGTCGGTCTCGGAGAGGCGCTGCGCGGTGCCGACCTGGCGGTGACCGGCGAAGGCGCGTTCGACTTCTCCTCGCGCTCGGGCAAGGTTCCCTATGGCGTCGCCGGCTGTGCCGCCGAGGCGCTGGTGCCGTGCATCGCGCTGGCCGGACAGGTGCTGGTGGGCGCCCGGGAGATGCGGGCGCTCGGGGTCGAGTCGGCGTACTCGATCGTCGACCGGGTGGGGGAGGAGCGCGCCTTCGCGGCCCCGGCGGAGGCGCTGGCCGAGCTCGCCGAGCGGGTGGCGCGGACGTGGTCTCGGGAATAACCGCCGGTGTGCGACGATTGAGATGTTGCCCGGCGTGACCCCGAGATCCAGGAGAGCCAGATGACCGAGCAGGTCCAGACCCAGGCCACGGAGCAGACCGTTGGCCACCGCACCGATGGCATCAACGTCAGCGACGCCGCCTCCGCCAAGGTCAAGAGCCTCTTGGAGCAGGAGGGTCGCGACGACCTGCGGCTGCGCATCGCCGTCCAGCCCGGCGGGTGCTCGGGTCTGCGCTATCAGCTGTTCTTCGACGAGCGGGACCTCGACGGTGACGTGGTCACCGACTACAACGGCGTCGCCGTCGTCGTGGACCGGATGAGCGTCCCCTACCTCAACGGCGCCACCATCGACTTCATGGACACCATCGACAAGCAGGGGTTCACCATCGACAACCCCAACGCGTCGGGCTCGTGCGCCTGCGGCGACAGCTTCCACTGAGTCCCCGGACACCCCCCGGCCAGGCACGCGTCAGGCCAGACACGCCACGAGGCGCCGCAGACTACGGTCTGCGGCGCCTCGTGGCGTGTCTGGGGCGTGTCTGGGGCGTGGTGTCAGTCCAGATGCAGGTGCAGCGCCGAGGCCAGGTGCGCGGCCGCGGCCGACACGGTGATCTTGGGGATCTCGGGCTCCCGGACATCGTGCGGGAAGTCGGCGTACCGGAAGGGCGCCGCCGGCGCCAGCCCGGTCGTGGGCGCGGTGGTGGACTGCGGCGCGGGGATGCGCAGCTCGGTGCTGCACGCGACGCAGTCGGCGGACATCCGAGCGGCGCTGTCGGGGTCGTCGTAGGCCAGTCGCTCGTAGCTCATATGGCCGACGCTAGGCGCTACCGTCGGGTACTCCTACCGCTACCGCTGGGTAGGCTCCAGACTGCTCTGTCCGCACACGTTCCCGGGTCCTCTCGACGGATGGCCCGAGCCTGAGGATGCCATGTCACTCCTGATCGCCGGGTCGATCGCGACCGACCACCTGATGAGCTTCGCCGGTCGGTTCGCCGACTCGCTGGTCGTCGAGCAGTTGGACAAGCTCTCGGTGTCCTTCCTGGTGGAGGACCTGGAGATCCGGCGTGGGGGCGTCGCGCCGAACATCTGCTTCGGGCTCGGCCGGCTCGGCCTCAACCCGGTCCTCGTCGGCGCCGCAGGCGCGGACTTCGCCGACTATCGCTCCTGGCTGGAGCGGCACGGGGTCGACTGCGACTCGGTGCACATCTCCGAGAGCCGGCACACCGCCCGCTTCGTGTGCACCACGGACTCGACGATGGCCCAGTTCGCCTCGTTCTACGCCGGCGCCATGAGCGAGGCGCGGCTGATCGAGCTGGCCCCGATCGTGGCGCGGGTCGGCGAGCCCGACTACGTGCTCATCGGCGCCGACGACCCGGAGGGCATGCGCCGGCACACCGACGAGTGCCGGCAGCGCGGCTATCGGTTCATCGCGGATCCGAGCCAGCAGCTGGCCTTCGGTGAGGGCGAGCTGATCAGGTCGCTGATCGAGGGCGCGACCCTGCTGTTCAGCAACGAGTACGAGTCGCATCTGATCCAGTCCAAGACCGGCTGGAGCGGTGAGGAGGTGCTCGGCCTGGTCGGCGCGCAGGTCGTCACGCTGGGCAAGGACGGCGTGCGGATCCTGGCCAAGGGGCAGGACCCGGTCGAGGTGCCCGCGCTGAACGGCGTCGTAGCCGTCGAGCCGACCGGCGTGGGCGATGCCTTCCGGGCCGGCTTCCTGGCCGCGATGGAGTGGGGCGTCGGCTACGAGCGGGCCGCGCAGGTCGGCTGCACCCTGGCGGCGTACGTCGTGGAGACGGTCGGCACCCAGGAGTACTCCTTCGCTCCCGCGGCGTTCGTCGACCGGCTCGGCGCGTCCTACGGCGACGAGGCTGCGGCCGACGTCGCCCGTCACCTGGGCTGATCGCTCACAGGCCGGCCTCTCCGCGGATTGTGGCGACGATATCGGACAGGGCGGCCAAGAAGCGGTCGACCTCCTCCTCGGTGGTGTCGCGGCCGACCGAGACGCGCACGTTGCCCTGCGTCAGCGCGCCCATCGCGGCGAGCACGTGGCTGGGCTCCAGCGCGCTGGAGGAGCAGGCCGAGCCGCTGGCGATCGCGAAGCCCCTGCGGTCGAGCTCGGAGACGATGGGCTCGCCGTCGACGTAGAGACAGGAGAAGGTGACCAGGTGGGGGAGTCGGTCGACCGGGTCGCCGACCACGTCGACGTCGGGGATCGCGGGCAGCGCCGCGCGGATCCGGTCGATGAGCGCCCGCTGTCGGGCGCCGGTCTCCTCGCGCTCGGCGACGACGGCCTGAAGCGCAGCCGCGGCGGCGAGGGCGGCGGCGACGTTCTCCATGCCGGTCGCGCGCTCCTCCACGCGGTCATCGCCGGGGAAGGGGTTGCGCCAGCGGACGCCCTTGCGGACCAGGAGCAGGCCGACGCCGGCGGGTCCGCCCCACTTGTGCGCGGAGGCGGCCGCGGCGGACCACCCCTCCGGCAGTGCTGCCCGGCCGGCGGAGGCGCACGCGTCGGCGAAGAGCGGCACCCCGAAGCGCTCTGCCGCCCCGGTCACCGGCTGCACGGTGCCGACCTCGTGGTTGGCGGTCTGCAGGCAGAGCACGGTCGGCGGGTCGTCGAGTGGGCCGTCCAGGTCGACC
>CAZTHV010000291.1:0-4592 GCA_964613165.1 uncultured Marmoricola sp. | reverse complement strand
GGTTGCTCACGCCGACCTGGAGCAATGCACGGGAGACCGCGATTCCGGTCAGCCCCGCACCGATCACGACGACCCGGAAGCCAACCGGCAGCCCCACCGGCTCCGGCGCACGCACCGGACCGATCTGGGGATCCTCACGCAGGAAGTCCCGGTAGCCGCTGGGTACCGGAGCGCCGACGGCGAGATCCATCGCTGCTTGTAGGACGACGTCCGACGGAGTCTCAGGCAGCCGCTCACCATCCACAAAGGCGGGCAGGACCGCCAACGCAAGCGCATCAATCGCCGGCCGGTCGCCGAGGTCGGCAACCGCACCGGGATCGCCGGTCAGGTGGGTCAGCACCGCGGCGAGGGTGCGGCGGTCCGCCCGACTCACCAACGCTCCCAGATCGACGGCGCCCGGGTCGGTGGATCTCACGTCGAGGTCCGGCATGAAAACTCTCCTTGGGTGCGAGATGCGCCGGGGTGAGGCGAGGACATTCCTAGCTCCGCGAGACCGGCTGGGGCAGCTCTACCGGAGCCGGCACGTACTCGGCGAGCCCCATGTGCGCCTGGCTGGTCCAGATCCGGCCTGCGCCGCCCTCGGAGACACACCGGGCGACGTGTGCGGCCGCCTCGGCGGCGGGCATCGGCTGGAGTCCGACCTTCGCCAGCGAGTTCCGGAGCTGCTCGGGCACAGCAGGCGTGTCGACCACACCGGGGCACAGGACATTGAGCCGCACCCCTCTGCGTTTGAGGCTCGGCGCAAAACTGCGAGCCAGGCCGATCACCGCGTGCTTGGTCGTCGCGTACCACGGGTCGTCGGGGTAGGGCATTAGCCCGGCCAGACTGGAGACCACCAGCACGTCACCACCTCCGGTCTCCTCGATCAGCGGCACGGCCGCTCGAAGCCCGTGCACCACGCCGTCCAGGTTCACCCCCGTGACGCGGCGCACCTCGTCGTAGGGCGCGTCCAACTCGGGATGCTCAAGGTGGACGCCGGCATTGAGGACAACGAGGTCGAGCCCTCCGAGCCCATCTTTGGCAGCAGTCACCACTGACTGCCACGCGGCCGGGTCGGCGACGTCGGCTCGGATGAGCTGCGCGCCGGCCGCTGCCACACGCTCGGCACCCGATTCGGAGATGTCGACGGCGAGAGCAGACGCCCCGCGGTCGACGAGGTCTTCAACGATGGCGGCCCCGATCCCCGACGCACCACCGGTCACGATCGCTCGCCGGCCCGCAAAGTTCGGAACAGTCATTGTCGGACAATAACACAATAGTCTGTTGTCGGCGCAAGCAGGAATGCGGCTCGCAGACAGGCGTACGTCACTCACCTTGCAGGAGAGACCGCGCGATCAGAGAGGCGAACGTGAGCTGTGTGAGAGACAGCGGAGCATCCCGCCTGACCGCGAGAGCAAGATCTGTTGAGCTGGTGCCCTCCGACGTCCTGCGGGCATGCCGGAGCATTGCTCGAAGACACCGAAGTCGAACCGAAGCGGATCGACCACGCTCTCAGGCCAAGGCGGCGGCCTTGCGCAGCAGCACGGCGCGCTCGCGCTCGTTGGCGCACAGGCGCGCGGCCAGGGCCAGCTCCTCCCTGGCCTCCTCGGTCCTGCCGAGGCGGATCAGCAGCTCACCGCGTACGCCGGGCAGCAGGTGAGAGCCGGCGAGCCGACCGGAGACGACCAGGTCGTCGACGATCGCCAGCGCCGTCAGTGGGCCGCTCGCCATGGCCACCGCGACCGCCCGGTTGAGCTCGACGACCGGCGAGGGCGCGACCCGGCCGAGCGCCTCGTAGAGGACCACGATGCGCTCCCAGTCGGTCGCCTCCACCGACGCCGCCTCGGCGTGGCACGCGGCGATCGCCGCCTGGAGACCGTAGGGACCCAGCCCACGACCCAGCGAGGTGGCTCGGGCGAGAGCGGCCCGCCCGCGGCCGATCGCGGCCCGGTCCCAGAGCCGGCGGTCCTGGTCCTCCAGCAGCACCGCCTCTCCGTCCGGCCCGGTGCGCGCCGGGAACCTGGCCGCGGTGAGCTCCATCAGGGCGAGCAGGCCGTAGACCTCGTGCTCGCCGGGCAGCAGCCCGGCCAGGACGCGAGCCAGCCGGACGGCCTCGCCGGCGAGGTCCGGCCGGAGCAGGTCCGCGCCGGAGGTGGCCGTCGAGCCCTCGGCGAAGATCACGTAGAGCACGCTCAGCACACCGCCGAGCCGCTCCCGGCGCTGATCGGGAGGCGGCACCTCGAAGGGCACACCGGCGGCGGCGATGGTCTTCTTCGCCCGAGTGATCCGGGCCTGGATCGTCGGCACAGCCACCAGGAAGGCGCGGGCGATCTCCTCGGTGGTCAGGCCGCCGACGATCCGCAGGGTCAGCCCGACGCGGGCCTCGGGCGAGAGCACCGGGTGACAGGCGACGAAGACCAGGGCGAGGACGTCGTCGTCGATGACGTCGGGGTCCCAGGGCAGGTCGTCTGCCGGGGTCGGGTCGGTGACCGAGGAGGCCGCCTGGCCCTCCTCGAGACCGTGGGCGAGCGCGGCGTACCGCTGGTCCAGCGCGGACCGGCGGCGGAACGCGTCGATCGCCCGGCGACGGCCGACGGTCAGCAGCCAGGCGCCCGGGTTGGGCGGGGTGCCGTCGCGCGGCCAGGCGACCAGTGCCTCGGCGAGCGCCTCCTGGGCGACGTCCTCGGCGAGCCCGAAGTCCCCGGTGTAGCGGACCAGCGCGCCGACGATCCTGGCGGACTCGATCCGCCAGACGGCCTCGACGGCCCGCCGCGACGCCTCGGCGTTCGGCGGGCCGTCGGCCGGTCCGTCCGGACGACCGCTCAGAGCTGGCCGGTCTGCTCGCGCCACTCCCGCTCCCGGGCGATCCACTCGTTGTCCTGCGGGAACTCCTCGATCCCGGCGATCCGGCGGATCTCGGTCTTGGTGCCGGGCATCCCCGGGATCCGCTTGGCCCACTCGACGGCCTCCTCGACGGTCGCGACGTCGAGGATGTAGTAGCCGCCGAAGAGCTCCTTGGTCTCGCCGTACGGACCGTCGGTGACCACCGGCGGCTCGCTGGAGTGGTCGACCACCACGCTGAGCTCGGGGTCGAGCCCCTCCGCCGCCAGCAGTACGCCGGCCCGGATCAGCTCGTCGTTGAACCGGCCCATCCGCTCCAGCATCTCCTCGAACGGGACCGATGCCATCGCCTCGAAGGCCTCGTCGCTGCCTCGCATGACCAGCATGTACTTCGCCATCGTCGCTCTCCTCACTCTTCGGGCCGTCTCTCGACCCTCTCACCCATAGGTCGAACGGGCGACCGGGGAATCGACACGGCTCGAATACGATGGGTCTCATGAGCTCTCGGTCGACCACGTCCCGCATCTCCGCACGCATCGGCGGCATCGCCGAGTCCGCCACTTTGAAGGTCGACGCCAAGGCGAAGTCCCTCAAGGCCGAGGGCCGCCCGGTCATCGGGTTCGGCGCCGGCGAGCCCGACTTCCCGACCCCCGGCTACATCGTCGAGGCCGCGGTCGCGGCCTGCACCGACCCCGCCAGCCACCGCTACACCCCCGCGGGCGGCCTGCCCGCGCTGAAGCAGGCGATCGCGGAGAAGACCGAGCGGGACAGCGGCTACGTCGTGGACCCGGCCCAGGTGCTGGTGACCAACGGCGGCAAGCAGGCGGTCTACCAGGCGTTCGCCACGCTGCTCGACCCCGACGACGAGGTGCTGCTGCCGGCGCCGTACTGGACGACGTACCCCGAGGCGATCCGGCTGGCCGGCGGCGTTCCGGTCGAGGTGCTGGCCGACGAGACCCAGGGCTACCTGGTCACCGTCGAGCAGCTGGAGGCGGCTCGCACCGAGAAGACCAAGGTGCTGCTGTTCTGCTCGCCGTCCAACCCCACCGGTGCGGTCTACCCACGCGAGCAGGTCGAGGCGATCGGCCGCTGGGCCGTCGAGCACGGCCTGTGGGTGGTGACCGACGAGATCTACGAGCACCTGGTCTACGACGGCGCCGAGGCGGTCTCGATGCCGGTGGCCGTGCCCGAGCTCGCCGACACCTGCGTGGTCGTCAACGGCGTCGCCAAGACCTACGCCATGACCGGCTGGCGGGTCGGCTGGATCATCGCGCCGACCGACGTGATCAAGGCCGCGACCAACCTGCAGTCGCACCTGACCTCCAACGTCGCCAACGTCTCCCAGCGCGCCGCGCTGGCCGCCGTGTCGGGCGACCTGAGCGCGGTGCGCGAGATGGGCGCCGCGTTCGACCGGCGCCGACGCACGATCGTGGGCATGCTCAACGAGATCTCCGGCGTCGTCTGCCCCGAGCCCAAGGGCGCGTTCTACGTCTACCCGCAGGTCAAGGGCCTCCTCGGCCGCGAGTACGACGGCCGCCGGATCGACACCTCGGCCGAGCTGGCGGAGTACATCCTGGACAGGGCCGAGGTCGCGGCGGTGCCCGGCGAGGCGTTCGGAAGCCCCGGCTACCTGAGATTCTCCTACGCGCTCGGCGACGAGGACCTCGTCGAGGGCATCACCAGGCTGCAGAAGCTCTTCGCCTGAGGTGAGTGGCCCGCGGGAGGGCGCGGCCGTCCGGGGGGATCTGCGAACCCTCCCGAAGGCACACCTG
>CAZTHV010000290.1:0-4639 GCA_964613165.1 uncultured Marmoricola sp. | reverse complement strand
CACCGGCGCGCCACGCGGTGTGGCCGCCGGTGCCGCCGGGCGCCAGGAACCGTGCCCCGGAGTCGAGGAACGCTGTGCGGGCGGCCTCGGCATTGCCACGGGCGAGCTCGACCTGGCCGACCGCATGGAGGAACCAGGCGTACATGATCGACCCGCCCCATCGCTGTTCTGCGTCGGGCACGTCGATCGCATCGGAAGCAGCAGCGTGGTCGCCGGTCAGGAGCGCGGCCTCAACCAGCACGTGACGGGCCGCCGCCTCGGCCTGCACGTTCATGCTGGGAAACTCAGCGCTGACCCGCAGCTGTTCGCGGCAGTCGTCCACCGCCGCGTCCAGGCATCCGGCCTGCAAACGGACAAGGCTCCGCACGACCAGCATCGACGCGAACGAGGGAAGTTCACCGTTCTCGTTCGCCGCCGCGATGATCCGGTCCAGCTCTCGTTGCGCAGTGTCGAGCTGGCGGGTGATGTAGAGACTGAGAGTCAGTAGCTCGAACGCGACTACGCCGAGCCCGAGCGGCAGGGGTGGCCCGTCCAGCGCGGCCATCGACTTGGCGACGACGCCCGCGTGCCGGTGCAACGCTGGGGGGACGCCGAGCCCGAACGCGTCGCGGCCGGCCTCGACGGCGAGCAAGGCGCGGTGGGCGAGTCGTCCCGGTGGTGCCTCGCCACCGATGCGTTCGGCGAGCACAGCCGCCACCCGTTCGACGCCCCGGACAGCCATCGTCCCCGCCAGGACGACACCAGCGACGAGCCGGGCCTCGAGGATGTCGTCATCCTCAGACGCCGGCGGAAGCACCCCGAGGCCCCGGAGGAAAGCCTCGAAGGCCGCGCCGAAGTCCCCTGCCGTGTAGAGCGCCTCCCCGATCTCGCAGGCCACGACTGCGTCGGCGGCGGTGGCGGTGGCGCCGAGGTACTCCAGCGCCAGGCCGTACCGGGACGTGGCAGCCGCCCGCCCGGCTGCCGCCTCGGCGCGGCCGAGCTCCACCAGGATCCGCGGGTCTCTGCCCGGCTGGTCGGCCGCGAGCGCCGCCTCGAGTAGGGCGCACGCCCGCTCCGGCGCCCCCTGGCCGAGCGCAGCGGTGGCGGCCCGGCGCAGGAACGGCACGCCCCAGGCATCATCCGCGGTCACGCCAGCTGCCATCAGATGGGAGGCCACGTCCACCGCGTTCCCGTGCTCCTCGCGCAGCCTCCGGGCGGTCGCAGCGTGCAGCGCCGCTCGGCGGGCGGGCCCGATGTCGGCGTACACCGCCTCCCGGATGATCGGGTGCACGAACTCGATTCCGCTGGCGACCACGCACAGGATCTCCGCGGCCACCAGGCTGTCGACGGCCGCGGCGGTTCGTGCCGCGTCGAGACCGGTGAGTCCCGCCAGCCGTGCCGCGGTCCCGGCGGGTCCCAGGACCGCTGCGGCAGCCGCGACCATCGACGCGTCGCGACCCAACTGAGCGAGTCGAACCAGGATTGACCTGCGGATCCCGGCGTGCTGAACCGTGACCAGGTGGGCGGCACCGGCCTCGTCCAGGTGGATCCCCTCGCTGCGAAGGACGCTCAACATCTCTCGACAAAGGAATGGGTTGCCGCCCGTTGCCCGGTGCAGTCCGGCACAGAAGTCCGCTCCCGCATCTGGGCGCGCAGACCAGACCAGCGCGGCGACGCCGTCCTTGCTCAGCTCCACGAGCCGATGCACCGTCGTGTATCGCGACGCCGCGATCCGCGGTAGGAGGTCGGTCACCTGCGGTGAACTGCACGGGCCGTTTCGCACACCGAGGACGATCCCGACCGCCACCGAATCGGCGCGATTGAGGAGGTAGGCGACGAATCGAATGGTCTGCGGGTCGCTCCACTGGACGTCGTCCAGAAGCAGCAGCAGCGGTCGCGCCGCGGCGAGGTCGGCGAGAATGGCATGCAGGCCGTGCAGGAGCGGGAAGCCGTCGCTAGGAGGCTCCGGCCCCTGCGTGCCGTCGGCCAACGCGAACACCGGACGGGCCAGCCCGGCGCTTCCGGAGAGGTGGCCGGGGTCGAGGTCGGCGAACAGTTGCCGCGTTAGGCCCCAGGGCAGCAGGGCCTCGAGATCATCACCGCGAGCACGGAGTACGGCGATGCCCTGCCGCTCCGCCAGGACCGCTGCACGCTCGAGCACCGAGGTCTTGCCGATACCCGCGGGCCCCTCGACGACGAGGCACCCTGCTCTGCCCTCCGCGACAGAGGAGACGAGAGTGTCGACAGCGCCGAGGACCGCCGTCCGCTCCAGAAGCGCACCGTGGTCATCGTCCCGGACCCGCGCTAGGTGCGCCCTACTACCCGCCATGGTCGTAGGATGTTAGCCGGGGTTAGTGATCGTCGGACCGGGGTTAGTGATCGTCGGAATTGTCCGGGGTGGATTCGGGTACGTGCCCTGCCGCAGAGGCAATGAGCTCCACGAGCGCCATCCAGCCGACGAACGCCTGCGTTGGCGCGCCGGGTCGACGCACCACCCCCTCGATGGAGTCGCATCCAGGCTCGATCTCGATCTGCAGCTCGATTCGCCCGTCCCCGTCACGCCGTTGCACACCAGCATCGTCGACGGCTCCGGGGCTTCGGGCATCAGGGCACTACCCCAAGGATGTCCGGGCTGGATGCCGGGCTGGGCGACTTCCGACTTTGGGGTGGCTCCCCGATGCGACGTGCTTCGCACGAGGCTGGAATAGCCCGTCGAGCCGGCGCACTACCTGCGCCGGGTGGATCTATTCAGGAGTCTTGATGCACTTCCGACGTACCGCCGTAACCGCTGTCCTGCTCACCACGCTTGCGTTCCCCCTCGGAGCGTGCGGCAACGGCTACGACGCGGGCCTTGTCGACGACCTCGAGAAGGAGGGTGTCAGCGAGGCGGAGGCGAAGTGCTTCATCGACGAGGTCGGTGAGGACAAGGCGAAGGAGTTCCTCAAATTCGACGATTCCGGCCCGAGCGGCGACGACGCCGAGGACGCCATCGCCGCGTACGCCGCCGCGCTGGACGAGTGCGGGATCGACTGAGGCTCGCTCGGGTTCGTACCGACGTTGCCGGGCTTCCGCTCGAGAACGGCGACCCGCCCTGGCCTACGGCCGTCGCACATCAGCATCCGACCCACGGCAGGAGCTCGACTTCCTCGTCCCTCAGGCTCAGGCGACTCGGCGCGCTTGGGTCTTTCGCCAAGGGCGCAGGTGGGTCCAAGGAGGACGACCAAGACGAGGGTGTACCGGTGGTTCGCTACGGCGAGCTCTACACGCGCTTTGATCGCGTCATAGATCAGGCACACACCTTTATCGCCGAGGAAGCAGCCGTGCGGTACACACCGCTACGCCACGGCACGATCGTCTTCGCGGGGTCGGGAGAAGACCCTGAGGAGATCGGCAGGTCGGCGCTTTCCTTGCTGGATGAGCCTGCTATGTCGACACCTTGCTATTCACGCCGCGTGAGAACACATCTCACGCCCCATATCTCACTGACGTGCTGGAGTCGCGTCCGCTCAAGGCGCTCAAAGCGATCCGCTGGACCGGCTTCACCGTCGTCCACATCAGCGCAGGGAAGTTGAAGACTCTGCCTGTTCCGCTTCCGCCACTGGATGAGCAGCGGGCCACGCTTGACCAGTTGCTCGGTTATCTCGTCTGGCGTGACTCGAAGGCCGCGCTCGTCATGTTCATCAAGACCCAAGACCCGCCGCCACGGTCGAGAAGCTGTACGAGGCTGTTGAGGCCCATCCGAGATACGCGCTAACGAAGGATGCCGCCGACCCCGCAAGTCGAGTGGACTACATCATCACGGCGCACGACGAAGGGCGTCGCGTCTCGCTCGCGGTCCTCCCGGTCATCATCAAGGTGTCATAGCGGCATGAGGCCCACATCGTGTTGATCGTCCGCGCGACCAAGAAGCCGCGCGACAAGATCGGCGGTCTCCATGCTGCGACGGACGAGATGTCCATAACAGCCCTCGGTGACTGGTACGCGAACCTGCTCACCTGGCGGTGACGCACCTCATCCTCGTGAATACCCGTACCCGAGTTCCGGTCATTGCGCCGTTGGCTCCTGCCAAGGGGCTCGCCGAGCGGCTGCCCGATGTCATCGCTGACGCGCTCATCGCTCTCGGGGTGGCGCTGGACGCCGAGCGCGAGCACATGCGGGAGGTGCGGGTCGGACCGACCCTCAACAGGTCGGTGGTCGGCTCGATGAACGACTTCGGCTTCCTCGCCGACCATCACCGCGACGACGCGGGCGGCCTCGACGCCCTCGACCTCGAGGCGTTGTCGAAGCGTCTCGCGCATGTCCCGTGCGGTCCGCTCTACAAGTCCCACACCTTCCCCGACGCCGAGTTGCGCGCCTTCCTCACCAGATTCGGCGACGGTGGGCAAGGCCGGCCGGCGACTTGGTAGTTCGGCTTGAAGACGTCCCGAGACGATTCGAGAGATCATCAGAAAGTCATCACAAACGATGCGCCACGGTCCCGAGAGGTTCCGATAGACTTGGGACCGTCCGATGGAGAATCTCCAGTCCAACCCGAGGTTTTCCAGCGGGACCCGAAGTTTGACGTAGCCGGATCAGGCGCTCCGATCTCTCCCAGAGGTCGCAGGTTCAAATCCTGCCCCCGCTACAAATGTGATGTCCCGCGACACTGTTGACAGGTGTC
>CAZTHV010000289.1:821-4644 GCA_964613165.1 uncultured Marmoricola sp. | reverse complement strand
ACCGGGTCTGGATCATCGACCCGCTCGACGGCACCCGCGAGTTCTCCGAGCCGCCGCGCGACGACTGGGCCGTCCACGTGGCGCTGTGGCAGGGCGGCGATCTGGTCGCCGGCGCCGTCGCGCAGCCTGCACTCGGCGAGACCTTCAGCACCGCCCGGCCTCCGGTGGTGCCGCCACGCACCTCCGAGCGGCCGCGCATCGCCGTCTCCCGCAGCCGCCCGCCGGCCTTCGTCGAGGCGCTCGCCGCCGAGATCGGCGCCGACCTGGTGCCGATGGGCTCCGCCGGGGTCAAGGTCATCTCCGTGGTCCGCAACCTCGCCGACGCCTATGTGCACGCGGGCGGACAGTACGAATGGGACAACGCCGCCCCCGTCGTGGTCGCCCGTGCCGCCGGGCTCTTCTGCTCGCGCGTGGACGGCTCGGCTCTGGTGTACAACCAGGAGGACGTCTCGCTGCCTGACCTGATCGTCTGCCGTCCGGAGCTGTCGGAGCCGATCGCCGACTTCGTCCGCCGGCACGGAACCGACTAGACCGAGTAGGAGTCCCCGATGCCCTGCCTGATCGTGCTCTTCGCCCTCATCGGGCCACGAGTCGCACTGTTCTTCGTCTGGCTCTTCTCCGACATCATCAGCAAGGCGATCGACGCCTGGTACGTCGCGTTCCTGGGCTTCCTCTTCCTGCCCTGGACCACGCTGGCCTACGTCGTCCTCTACTCCTACGGCACCGGGAGCGAGGTCGTCGGCTTCGAGTGGTTCCTGGTGGGGCTGGCCTTCGTGGCCGACATCGTCTCCTACGTCGGCTCGCGGCGCCGCTGAGTCGATGGGCGATGGGCGCTGTGCGGGCCGTCCTCTGGGATGCCGACGGGGTGCTGCAGGCCGGGCCGTCGAGCTGGGCCGACGCCTTCGGCGACGCGCTGGGGGAGCGGGTCGAGGTCGCCGAGGAGTTCTTCGCAGTCCTCGACGAGGCTCTGGCCGGCCGGGTCGACATGGCGGCGCACGTGGGCGAGGTGCTGGAGCGGCACGGCCTGACCGACCGGCGGGAGCGGACGCTCGGGGTGTGGGGCCGCATCGAGCCGCTGACGCCGACTCGCGATCTGGTGGCGGCGCTGCGCGTCCCGTCGTACCTCGCCACGAACCAGGACACCCTCCGGGCCACCTGCATGCGCCGTCAGCTGGGGTACGACGAGCTGCTGGCCGGGGCGTACTACTCCTGTGACCTCGGCGTCGCCAAGCCGGAGGCGGCGTACTTCGAGGCGATCCTGGCCGATCTCGGACTGCCCGCCGCGGAGGTGCTGTTCATCGACGACACCGCAGCCAACGTCGACGGCGCCCGTGCCGTCGGACTCCGCGCCGAGGTCTGGCACCACGACGAGGGCCTGCCCGCACTGAGCGCGCTCCTGGCCGGGCACGGGCTCTGACAGCCTGCAAGCCGGCTGCAAGGCGACGGCGCACCATGGTGGCATCGACCATGGTGCCACCATGGAGCCACGCAGGAGGACCCGATGCCCGATGTCCGCCCCGTCCTGGACTCGGTCGACGCGCTGCTCGTCGGCGCGACCGGCCGAGAGCCGATCGCCAGCGCCGGGAAGTCGGGCGCGTGCCTCGAGCGCGTCCGGATCGGTGGCGCGGCGTACGTCGTGAAGTACCTCGACCACGACGCCGACTGGACTCTGCGTGCGGCGGCCGTCCCGGGCAGCGCCACCGTGGAGCTGTGGCGGCGAGGAATCCTCGACCTGCTGCCCGACTGCCTGGTCCAGCCGATCGTCGCCGTGGCGCACGACCGCGGGCGCCCGGCGCTCGCCGCGATTCTCATGCGCGATGTCGCTGCCGACCTCGTCCCGGTCGCAGACGCGCCGATCTCCCCGATCCAGCACGACCGCTTTCTCGATCACATGGCCGCGTTGCACGCCCGGTTCTGGGATACGGAGCGGGACATCGAGGTGGTCCCCGCCGATCGGCGCTACCTCGAGCTCTCCCCGAGCATGGCTGCCCGCGAGGCGGAGCTCGGCTCCGATCACCTGGTGCCGAGACTGGTCGCCGAGGGTTGGCCGCTGCTGGAGAAGGTCGCGCCGCGTCTCGCTCGGATCGTGGTTCCGCTGGTGCACGATCCGGCCGCGCTGGTCGGCGCACTGGCCGGCACTCCGCAGACCTTCGTGCACGGCAACTGGAAGCTGGACAACCTCGGATCGGACGCGGAGGGTCGCACGGTCCTGCTCGACTGGGAGCTACCCGGGCGCGGGGCGCCGGTGAGTGACCTCGCCTGGTACCTCGCGATCAACTGCCGGCGGCTTCCGGTCCCGAAGGAGGCGGCAATGGACGGCTACCGTGCCGCCCTGGAGCGCCGTGGCATCCGGACGGACGCCTGGTGGGAGCGGCAGCTCGGCCTGTGCCTGATCGGCGCGATGGTGCAGTTCGGCTGGGAGAAGGCGCTGGGCGGGTACGACGACGAGCTGGCCTGGTGGGAGGAGCGGGTCGTGCGGGCCGCGGCGCTGGTATGAGCGAGATGGCCGCGGCGTACGACGCTTCGGGGCACGCCTGGCGGCACGGACCCGACGCCGTGTACGAGCGGCTGGCCGAGGCGCTGATCGGTGCCGGGACGCTGGTCATCGACGGTCGACGAGTGCTCGACGTCGGCTCCGGCACCGGTGCGGCCGCCCGTGCCGCTCGCCGCCACGGCGCCGCCTCGGTCGTCGCCGTCGATCTTGCCCTCGGGATGCTGCGGCACAGCGACGTGAGGGCCGTCGCGGTCGCCGACTCGCGGCGGCTCCCGTTCCGCGACGCCGGCTTCGACGTGGTGCTCGCCGGATTCACGCTGGGCCACCTACCCGATCCGGTGAGCGGCTTGCGCGAGGCCCGCCGGGTGGCTGCCGGTCTGCTGGCCTCCGCGTTCGGTCCCTTGTGGGGCCATCCGGCCAAGGCGGCCGTCGACGAGACGATGGGCGAGTTCGGCTTCATCCTTCCCTCCTGGTACGCCGAGCTGAAGACGCAGGAGAGCGGCGTGGAGGATCCCGGCGCGCTGGCCGTCCTGGCGGAGTCAGCCGGCTACCGGCAGGTCCGGGCCGGCCAGGTCGAGGTGCCGGTGGGGATCGAGAGCCCGGGTGCGATGGTCGACTGGAGATGGGGGATGGCGCACCTGGCGCCGTTCGTGGCCAGGCTCCCGGCTCCGGTCCGCGCGGATGCTCGCGCGGCGTGCGAGGCCGCCGTCGACGGGTTGCCGCCCGTGGTCGTGCCGATGCTCGTCCTCAGCGCGTCCTGAGCCGCCAGCCGGCCAGTCGCCGACCGGCCTCGACCCGCAGTGTGTCGCGGTGGGTGCCGCTGTGCTCGGCGAGCTGGGCGGCCAGCTGCTCGGCGTGGCGGATCCAGTGGTCGTCGCCGAGCGCCGCTCCGGTCTCGCCGGCCCACCACCAGGCTTCGAGCCGGACGGCGGACTCGACCTCGGCCAGGTCGGCCCGGGCCCGCTCCAGGTCGACCGGCTCGCCCAGTGCCGCCCTGGCCTGGTGACCGACCAGCGCCGCCGTCGAGGCGTAGCGCGGCACTCCCTGGATTCTGGCGGTGGCGGCCAACGCGGTGCTCGTGGCGAGCGCGACCTCGGGTCGCCCGGTGAGCAGTGCTAGCCGGGCGCGCAGCAGCTGCAGCTTCATCGACAGCCGCCAGCCGAACACCAGATCACCGGTCAGCGCCGCCTCGGCGCGGTCGAGCAGGCTGGCGGCTGCCAGGGGGTCGCCGGAGTGGAGGCGGTGCTCGGCCAGGTCCTCCGACGCGGCGACTCTCAGCTCCTCGGTGCCCTCGGCGGCCTCGACCTCGAGCGCCTCGTGGTGCGCGTC
>CAZTHV010000289.1:0-811 GCA_964613165.1 uncultured Marmoricola sp. | reverse complement strand
GCGCGTCGACCCCGGCCGCGGTCTCGCCGACGTTGCGCAGCACCCAGCCGCCGAAGTTCACCCCGCGGCCGCCGAACCGTGGCACCTGACGTCGGCCGACCTCCCGGGTGTAGCGGGCGAAGGTCGCGAGGGCCTCGGCCGGCCGCCCGGCGAGGGCCTGGGCGTGCCCGGTGAACAGCATCGCGTGCAGGGCGGCCGAGGTGTGGTCGACCGACGTGGCCGGCCGAGTGGCCGGGCGGAGCAGCTCGATCGCCTCCACTGTCCGGCTCCGGTGAGCCATCAGCACACCGAGCCAGGCGCTGGCGGTGAGGCGGTCGGCACCGGCCGCCTGGCGGAGCGCCTCCCGGAGCCGGGTCTCGGCCTCGGCCAGCTCGCCACGGGCGTGCCGCGTCCGGCCGGCGACCATCAGGCAGCGGGCGCGCTCGGCCTCGTCCTCGGCGACCAGGGCGCCATCGTCGGCGTGGCGCACGGCGTCGTCGAAGCGGCGGTCGAAGTACGCCGCCCAGGCCGCTGCCTCCGCGCCTCCGGAGGCCACGGCATCCTCTTCGGCGCCGGCGTAGTCGGCAAGGCGGATCCGGACCCGGGCCCGGTCCAGCCGGGCGGAGCGCTCCGGGACCAGGGCCAGCGACTGGTCGAGCAGGCGGAGCGCGGTGGCATGGTCGAACCGGGCGGAGGCTCGGTTCGCCGCCCGATGCAGGGCGGCGGCGGCCAGCGGCGCGTCACCCCCGCGCCGAGCGTGGTCGGCGACCGCCATCGGATCGGCGTCGGGTCGCTGGTCCAGCGCGACGGCCGTGCGCCGGTGGAGGAGGGC
>CAZTHV010000288.1:0-4646 GCA_964613165.1 uncultured Marmoricola sp. | reverse complement strand
CAGCTCGTCGATGAAGGTGATCACCTGGCCCTCAGAGCTCTTGATCTCCTCGAGCACGGCCTTGAGCCGCTCCTCGAACTCGCCGCGGTACTTCGCTCCGGCCACCATCGCGGCCAGGTCGAGGCTGAGCACCCGCCTGCCCTTGAGCGAGTCGGGCACGTCGCCGGCGACCACGCGCTGGGCCAGCCCCTCGACGACGGCGGTCTTGCCGACGCCGGGCTCGCCGATGAGGACCGGGTTGTTCTTGGTACGCCGGGAGAGCACCTGCACCACCCGGCGGATCTCGGCGTCACGGCCGATCACCGGGTCGAGCCTGCCCTCCTCGGCGAGCGCGGTCAGATCGACGGCGTACTTCTCCAGGGCCTCATACGTCGCCTCGGCGTCCTGGCTGGTCACGTGCCGGTTGCCGCGGACGGCGGTGATCGCCTCGCGCAGCCTCCCCTCGGTGACCCCGGCGGCCGCGAAGGCGTCCTTGACCGAGCTGTCGACGATGGCGAGCGCGAGCACCAGATGCTCGGTGGCGACGTAGTCGTCGCCCATCTCCTCGGCCAGCTCCAGCGACTTCGCCAGCACCCGGGTCAGTGCCGGCGACGTGCTCGGGCTCGACACGGTCACGCCGCTGGCCTTGGGCAGGGCGCTCAGCTGGTCGGTGAGCACCCGGGCAAGACCGCCGTCCGCGCCGGCCTTGGTGAGCAGCGAGGGGGCGATGCCCTTCTCCTGGGTCACCAGCGCCACCGCGAGATGCACCGGCTCGATCCGGGCGTTGCCCGTCGTCACCGCCGCGGTGTGGGCAGCGTTGATCACCTCGACGCTGCGCGAGGTGAACTTCGATCCGTCCATGTGGAGTGCTCCTGAGGTGTCGGTAGGTCCAAGAGTGACGGACCCAGCCGGATCCGTCATCCTCTCAACGTACTCAGAATTGAGTCCATTCCCCTCAACTTTGGATCATCTCGATACGTCCGCGACCGCTGCGGAGCGGCCCCGGTGGACCGGCACCGGGCCTCCCACCAGCGTGCGATGCCGTGGGCGCGGAGGCTCAGCCGGGAGCGGACAGCCCTGAGGACCGCGGGCGACGAGGCAGCCCGAGGGCGAAGACGAAGCCGACGGCGCAGGCGACCACGCAGACCAGCAGCGCGACGGTGAACCCGTGCGCGGAGGGGAGCGTCCCCGACCCCAGGGCGATCGTCTGGTGGGCCAGCACGCCGGACACGGCGGCCGAGGAGAGCGAGGTGCCCATCGAGCGCATCAGCGAGTTGAGGCCGTTGGCAGCGGCGGTCTCGGTGATCGGCACCGCACCCATGATCAGTGCCGGCATCGCCGCGTAGGCGATCCCGATCCCGGCGCCGCTGAGTGCCGAGGCGACCAGCACCTGCCACCACTCCTCCCGGAGGACCAGCAGCACGGCGTACCCGGCGGCGACCACGACGATCCCGGTCAGCAGGCTGGCGCGCGAGCCGCGAGCGCGGGAGATCCGGGCGCCGATGCCCGAGCAGAGGTACATCATCAGCCCGCTGGGGGCGATCACCAGGCCTGCCCGGATCATCGTCAGGCCCATGCCGTAGCCGGTCTCCGGCGGCGCCATCAGCAGCTGGATCGGGACCAGCGACATCCCGTACATGCCGAAGCCGACGGCCACGGAGGCGATGTTGGTCAGCAGCACCTGGCGGCGCGCGGACACCCGCAGGTCGACCAGCGGCGCGGTGGCCCGGAGCTCCCAGGCGCCCCAGAGCACGAGGACGGCCAGCGAGCCGGCGAGCAGGCCGAGACTCAGCCGGCTCCCCCAGCCCCAGTCGGCGCCGTCGGTGATCACCAGCAGCAGCATCACCAGCCCGGCGGTCAGCCCGACCGCGCCGAGGAAGTCGAAGCGCGCCGGCGTCTTGACCGGCGACTCCGGGACCACGACGACCACCGCCACGAGACAGATCGCGGCCAGGCCGGCGGAGACCCAGAAGAGGACGTGCCAATTGCCCTTCTCGGCGATGATCGCGGCGAGCGGGAGGCCGATGGCGCCGCCGACGCCCATGGTGGCGCTCATCCGCGCGACCGCGGGACCGATGCGGTCGGCCGGCAGCTCGTCGCGCATGATGCTGATGCCCAGGGCGATACAGCCCATGGAGAGCCCCTGGAGGCCGCGGCCGAGGACCACCAGTGCCAGCGAGCTCGACACCGCGCAGACCACCGACCCGGCCAGCAGTGCTGCCAGGCTGGTCAGCAGCATCAGCCGCTTGCCGTACATGTCGCCGAGGCGCCCGAAGATCGGCGTCGCGACGGCGGCCGTCAGCAGCGTGGCGGTGATCGCCCACGAGGCGTCGGCCGCCGAGCTGTGCAGGATCGTGGGGAGGACCGGCACGAGCGGCACGATCATCGTCTGCGTGAGCGCCACCACGATGCCGCACATCGATCCGACCGCGACGATCGCTCCTGGGCGCACTGCCGGCCGTCCGGTCGGAGGCGCCTCCGCCGAGGGCGGGGCAGTCTGGGTCATCGCGGTCCTTCGGGTCCCGGGCCGCACCACCGGTGAGCCGAATATGCATGCTACACATCATGTGTAGGCTGCACATGACGTTCGGCTGCCTGGGACCGGACCGGTTGATCGTCATGTCCGCCTGACCACCCGCGAGAGGTGTGCCACAGTGACCACCACCAGTGACCGGACCACCACCGATCTGCTGGCGCTGCTCGAGCAGGAGCTGACCCTGCTGGCCCGGCACCAGCTCAGCTCGGCGCAGCACGACCCGGACCTGGAGCTGGACCGCTCCGGCTACCAGCTGCTCTCCCGGCTCCGGCTCGGCCCGCTCAGTCTCGGCCAGCTCGCCGAGGCGTTCCGGCTCGACGTCTCCACCGTCAACCGTCAGGTCGCCGCGCTGCTGCGCGCCGGGCTGGTCGAGCGGCTCCCGGACCCCGGCGGGAGCCTGGCCCGGGTGATCCGGCCGACCCGGTCGGGCCTGGCCCGGCTGCGCCATGACCGCCGGGCCAAGCAGGGCCGGGTGCGCCAGATCATCGACACCTGGGACGAGGCCGACGTCGCCCGCTTCCACGAGCTGCTCGCCCGCTTCAACGGCTCCATCGAGGCGCTCGAGGGGCGCCCCTGGCCGCGCCGCTGACCGGCCGCTGCGGCCTACTCCTCCGGCGACTCGTGCTCCGGCAGGTCCTGGGCGCTCCCCTCGTCGACCAGGCAGGTCGTGCAGAAGTCGATGCCGAACGGGGTGAGGTGGATCGAGCGGCGTACCACCTTGGGGAAGCGCACCGCGTGCATCGCCGCCAGCACGTCCGGCTGCGCCTCGACGACCTGGTACTCCAGCGGATCCTCCAGCTGCTCCCGGGAGAACCAGATCAGGCCCAGCCGGTTGAGGTTGTTCAGGTAGGCCGGCACCTCCTCCAGATGACGCACGCCGGCGCGCGGACCGATCATGTTCATCCCGCCGGCGACCAGCGACGAGGAGAGCATCCCCACGGGACCGCCGGTGCGTACGTCGACCGACGGCTGAGGCCCGCCGCGCAGGAGGAGCAGCAGGATGCGGGCCTCGTCGGGAGCGAGCTCGTCGAGGATCCGGGCGTACGCCGGGTGTGCCTCGTGCTGGCTCCACACGTCGCGCGACCGGCGCAGCAGCTCCTCGCCTCGCTCGCGCAGGCTCAGCTCCCGGTCCGGCCGGTCCGGCTCGTCCGGCACGATCACCGCCGTCAGCGTGGCGCTGGCGTCGAGCAGCGCCCTGGGCAGCGGTACGCCGCCGGACACCGCCTGCGCCACGTCGGAGACCGCTCGGCTGGCCTCGGCGAGGTCGTGGGCCACGCCCCGCACCAGCTCGCCGGCCGCCGACGGGTCGGTCATCGCTCTGCCGAGGTTGCGCATCGAGCGCACGCCCGAGCTCAGCGACCAGGCCGAGGCGCGCACGGCCGCCGTGCCGGCGATCCGGACCAGGCCGGGCAGCGCCTCGGCGGCGCCGTTGAGCCGGGCCAGCTCGACCTGCCGTCCCGGCTCTGCCCGCTCCTCGTCGCTCACCCGCCACCTCCCACGCCGAAGATCCACAGGTGGAGAAGACCACCCGCGAAGCCCATGATCGCGCCGTGCGCGTAGAGCATCCACTCGTCCTCCTTGATGGCGGAGCGCATCATCTCGACGAAGTCGCGCGGCGGCAGCTCCTTGGTCCGCGCCTCCACCAGCGTGCGGATCCGGTCGGACTGCCGCTTGCTGAACTCGGGGTCGCGGAACGGCGTGATGGTCCGGTCGACCGCCTCGATCGCGACCGCGTCGCGGATGCTGTCGAAGCGCTTGCGGCCGACGGCGATCCGCACCGCGCCGCGGACGGGACCGGCCGCCTGGTCGATCGCGGGCCGCATCGCCTCGGCCAGCATCTGCCGGGTCCGGTCGCCGCGCGGCCCCTCAAGCAGGAAGTCGCCGATCCGCTCCAGGGTGATCACGTCGTCGGCGATGATCCGGGCATAGACCTCGGCGGCCTCGTCCTGGCGGCGCAGGAAGAGCCCGTGCACCTTGATGCCGAGGATCCGGCGTGGCTCCGGCGGCTCGAAGATCAGCCACATGCCCAGGGCGTTGGTGGTCCAGCCGACCAGGACGCCGAGGACCGGCAGCAGCCACCACTGGCCGAACCAGTGGTCGAGGATCGCCACCGGGCCACCGAGCGCGAAGC
>CAZTHV010000287.1:0-4654 GCA_964613165.1 uncultured Marmoricola sp. | reverse complement strand
ACCCTGGACGCGCTGTTCTGCAAGACCGGGAGCGGTGCCACGTTCTGCGACACCCCGCCGGCCGTGGCCGCCGGTGAGGTGGTCTCGGTCTCGGTGGGCGGCTCCTCGGCGGTGTGGGCGGTGCTCAGCGACGGCACATTGCACAAGTGGGGTGGCAGCCGAGGCTCCTTCGCCGACCGAGGCTGGACGACCACGGAGCTGGGCGGCAAGGCGATCCAGGTCTCCGGTGCGCTGGCGATGGCCTTCGTGGTCGTCGAGCACGACGACAGCACCACCTCGGTGGTCCGGGTCGACGGGCTCGGGATCGACCCGCTCGAGCGCTTCGCCGACGACGCCCCCCTCACCGGCGTGGTGGAGATCGGGAGCATCCTCACCGGTAGTGGCCTCGAGCGAGCGAACGCCCTGCGCACCGACGGCTCGGTGGCTCAGATCAGCAACAGCGACGTCGGATGGAAGGAGCTGGTCGACGCCAGCGATCCGGTGGCGGCGATGAGTGACGCCGCCTCCCAGGGAGTCTTCCTCACCGTGAGCGGCAAGGCGGTCGTCTACGACGGCACGGAGATGTGGGAGGACCTGGCCTTCCCCAGACTGCCGGCCGGCCAGAGTGCGGTCGACGTGGTCTATTCGGCCGCCCAGGCGGTGGCGCTGACCAGCGCCGGCCACCTGGTCTCCTGGGATCCCAATCCCAATCCGGCCAACTCGTCGGGCAGCACCGAGCCGGTCTATGTCGCCCTCCCGAGCACGCTGCGTGCCAGCAAGGTCGTCGACCTGGGCTCGAGCGCGATGAAGTACGCCATCGTCAGCGATGAGAATGCCCGGACGCCGCTGGAGGTGACCGAGCCGTCCTGGATCGAGGGCGACCCGATGCCGGGTCAGACCCTGACCGGGGTGCCGGCCACGGTCACCGGCGGGCCGACCACCACCAGCTACCAGTGGTTCGCCGGCTCCATGCCGATCGAGGGGGCCACCGGGACCACCTATACGGTGCCGACCACAGGGGCGATCGGATACCGGTACTCCTTCCGGACCACGGCGATGACCGACACCACCAATGTGGTGGTCTCCCGCTCGGTGCCCACCGAGCCCGTGGCCGGGGTGATCAACCGGACACTGCCGACGATCTCCGGCGTGCTCAAGGTGGGCGGCCTGCTCACCGCGAAGGCGGGTGGCTGGGCGGGGGCGGGCCTGACGTTCGGCTACCAGTGGCTCCGAGACGGTGTCGAGATCGACGGCGCCACCGAGTGGACCTACGAGCTCACCGCCACGGACGAGGGGACCGCGATCTCGGTCCGCGTCGAGGCCAGCAACGGCACCGACAGTGCTTCGGCGACCTCGCTGGAGACCGAGGAGATCGGTGCCTCGCCCGACACCATTCTCAACGACGTGGTGCCGTCGATCGACAAGTCACCCTCGGGCTCCGGAGCGGCCAGCGTCAGGGTCGACGTCGAGTCCCGGGTCGACCCGGGCCACTGGCTCCCCGGAGACGTGACCTTCTCCTACCAGTGGCTGCTCGGTGGCGAGGAGATCGAGGGTGCCACGTCACCGACCTACACCCCGACGATCGACGACTACAATGGTAACGATGAATCGGGCAAGCTCACAGTGGAGGTCACCGCCAACAAGGCCGGCATGGCCCCGGTCACGGTCACCTCGACGAACGCCCCCCGGGTGCAGTTGCCGGCCCTCACCGTGCTCTCGCCCAGCGCCGTCGACGTTTCCGGCGGGCTGGAGGTCGGCAAGACCTTGACCGGGATCCCGGCCGTCTACGACAAGTACAACGAGACCGCGCGGTACAGCTGGACCGTGGACGGCGCTACGGTGTCCACAGGTGGCGACCAGCTCACCCTGACGCTGACCCCCGCAATGGAGGGTAAGCAGGTCCGGTTCGCCACGCGGATACTGGGGAGCTACACGATCGCGAACCAGCTGTCCAACTCCGACTACTACGGTCCGGTGCTCCCGGCTCCGGCCACCACCACCACGGTGACCGGCCCGGTGTCGGTGCCCTACGGCAGCGCCACCACGTGGACGGTCACGGTCGGCGCCGCGTCCGGCACCCCGACGGGCACGGTCACCGCGACCGGGCCGGGGATCAACGTGACGGCGACGTTGTCGGGCGGCAAGGCCACGCTGGCGCTGCCGGCCGGCCTGCCGGTCGGCACCCGCTCGGTGACCATCGCCTACGCCGGTGACGGCACCTACGATCCGTCGTCGACGGTGAAGACCCTGACGGTGGCCAAGAGCCCGGCCGCGGCCACGGTGAAGATCACCAAGAAGCCGAGCCTGAAGAAGGCGGGCAAGGCGACGGTCACCGTCACCGGTGGCACGCCGGCGACCGGGAAGGTGACGGTGAGGGTCAAGAAGGGCAAGAAGACCGTCACCCTGACCGGCACGGTGAAGAACGGTGTGGCGACGGTGAAGCTCAAGAAGAAGGTGGGCAAGAAGCTGGGCAAGGGCAAGTGGACGATCACCGCCGCCTACGCCGGTGACGCCACCCACGCGGCCGCGACCAGCAAGGCGGTCAAGGTGAAGGTCAAGAAGAAGTAGCACGTCTCGATCGCAGCGGCCCCCGCCGGAATAACCCGGCGGGGGCCGCTGCCTGTGGCGGCTCAGCTGAACGGCGGCAGGTCGATGGTGCGCTGCCTGGGCAGCCGGCCGGTGAGCTCGTAGGTGCGGTCGTCGATGCGCTGGATGGCGGCATCCAGCCGCATGGCAGTGTCGCGCAGGTCTGCCTTCAGCTCGGTGCGCAGCCGGTGGAACATCGCGGACATGGCGACCAGGATCGTCACCATGACACCCATGAGGACACCGATGGTGGCCCACGTGTCCGTGCTCAATCCGATCACCCTCTCATTGTGCCTCGCCGATCGGCGGATGTGCGGTGACGACCGTAGAGACAGCGCGCCACATCTGCCACCGGTGACGCGGGAGCTGTGGAAAACTCCGGGCAGCACGGGGATGTGGCCGGGGAGGGGACGGTTCAGTCGGCGTCGGAGCGCCAGCGGGGGAGCGCCGCCCGGAGGGCGATGATCAGCTCCAGCCGCTGCGTCGGGTCGTCGAGGATGTCGCCGAGCAGGGAGCGCAGCGTCTTCATCCGGCTGTGCGCGGTCTGCGTCGGGATGCCCAGGTCACGGGCCAGCTGGTTGGTCGGCAGGCCGCTCTCCAGGGAGTGCAGCAGCACTTCCCCGAGCTTCAGTCGGCGCGAGACCGAGAGCCGCTCGAGCGGCCGCAGGTGCTTGTCCACGATCAGGTCGGCCAACAGCGGGTTGCCCTGGACCACCAGGTCGGCGAGGAGGTCGGAGTAGGGCACCAGCAGGCGGCTGTCCTGCACCCGCCCGCTGCTCAGCAGGTCGGCCGCGCGCCGGGACAGGCCGATCGCGCTGGTCGCCTCCCTCAGCTCGGCGGGCGGCCCGGCGACGGCCTGGCCGTCCAGCAGCTCGTCCAGGGAGGCGAGGTTCCACCGCTGGGGCACCAGCATCTCGACGCCGCCGCGTCCTGCCAGCACGTCGGGGTGCTCGAGCAGCTCGGCCGGCAGCGGCTCGCCGGTGGAGACGATCACCGTCACCCGCTCGTGCGGGTCGCGCCCGGCGCTACGCGCGAGCCGCTCGAGCTCGACGGGCGAGCTGTCGCCGAAGGCCGCCCGGCGGAGACGGGCCAGCCGCTCGGCGTCGGACATCGAGAGCAGCTCGGCGGTACGGCGATGGCCCGTGACGGTCTGCCCCGCCAATCGATTCACGAAGGCGACCAGGTGCTCGCGCAGGGCGACCAGCTGGTCGTGCGTGAGGTCGGCGTCCACGACCGGACGCAGACCCTTCTGCAGGGCGACGTGGGCCGCCTGGAACATCTGGGCCAGGCTCGCGGAGTCGTACTCCGCGTGCGCCAGCCGGGCGCCGGCGTCGTCGAAGACCTCGGCCACGGCCAGGGCAGCTCGCTCGGGATCGCCGCGCTCGGTGAGGAAGGCGTCGACCGCCGCCGTGACGGCGGCCGCGGCGTGCGGGTCGGCGGCGACCTCGGCCGGCAGCGCGCCGAGGATCCCGCGGCACAGTCGCGCGATCCGGGCTGGCGACGGCGGCGACGCCGGCAGCGGCCCTGGTCGCCTCATCGCTCCGGTCCGTGGCGCCAGTGGTGCAAGGCTCATGCTCTCTCATCTCCCAGTGCTCCCGCAGACCAGTCGGTCATCCGAGCGCAGACGAGCGTGTCGAGGGGGCGACGGCACGATTCACGCACGGGAGACAGGCGGGAACAAGCAGGCCGGCGCGTCCGGGGAGAAGTCGTGGGGTTTCTTGTCAGCGCCTGATAACTCAAGGTAACGATTTGGTAACGGCGAGCCGATCGGGCGGTCGGCACTGGTCGGTGATGGCGGCCACACCTAGGTTCCCGGCGACGGGCACCGGTGACCTGAGGGGGCGGCCGGTGCCCGCACGAACGATCACGACAGTGACCTGACCGGGCCGTGCGGCCCCGAGCGGAGGAAGCCATGGGTGGAACCGTCGAGGTTCACGGCCTGAGCAAGACCTACGGCCGGCAGAACATCTGGCACGACGTGTCCCTCGCGCTGCCTCCGGGGGAGATCACTGCCCTGCTCGGCCCCTCGGGCACCGGCAAGTCGGTGTTCCTCAAGGCCGTACTCGGGCTCGACCAGGCCCATGACGGC
>CAZTHV010000286.1:3117-4691 GCA_964613165.1 uncultured Marmoricola sp. | reverse complement strand
CGACCACCGCTACCAGATCACCGACACCCACCACGGCAAAGTCAGATTCACCCGCAGGACGTGAGCCGAGACAGCTCGCTCGACGGAGCCGCCGCAGCTCAGGCTTCAGCCATCTCCGCGTCGCTGCGCAGGACGCAGAACTCGTTGCCCTCCGGATCGGCCAGCACCACCCAGCCCGTCCCGGGACCGTCGATCCCGCGCAGGTCGGCGACCTCGGTGGCACCGATCCCGATCAGCCGGACGACCTCCTCGTCGCGGGTGCCCGTGCGCGGGCGGAGGTCGAAGTGCAGCCGGTTCTTCACGACCTTCTCGTCGGGCACGTCGAGGAAGAGCACCTCATGACCGGTCTCGGGATCGCGAATCGGGCGCTCGTCGCTGCCCGGCGTGTTCGGCTCGTCCTCCGGATCGACGTATCCGAGCACCTGCTTCCACCACTCGGCGAGCTCGTAGGCGTTGGCGCAGTCGACCGTGGTCTGGGCGATGTAGGACGTCATGGGTCGTCACTACCCGGAGAGCGGCCTCTCGAACAGGCTCAGCCCCCGGCACGGGTGGCGTAGACGTTGGCGGCGGCCTGCACGGCGGCAACGTCCGTCGTTCTCAGGTCCGGGAACGTCGAGGAGACCGTCCCTGGACGGCGAACACATGCCGAAGCAACCATGGGCGGGTCAGATCGCCCAGGGACCCTCGGGCGCCTGCACCCGAGCCTCGTCGGCCTCCTGATCGGTCAGCATCCGCTGACTCTGCCGCTCGGCCTCGACCCTCCGGAGGTAGTGGTCGACCTCGCTGGCGACCCGCTCGGCGTCCCAGCCGAGGACACCGGCCATCAGCTCGGCGACCTGCGGCGCGCAGAGCGTCCCGCGGTCGAAGGTCTCGATCGAGATCCGGGTACGCCGGGTGAGCACGTCGTCGAGGTGGCGGGCGCCCTCGTGGGTCACCGCGTAGACCACCTCCGCCCCCAGATAGCCCTCGGCATGGATCAGCGGCTCGGCCAGCGCCGGGTCCTCGGTGATCAGCGTGACCAGGTCGTCGATGAGCCCGCCGTACCTGCCGAGCAGATGGTCGATCCAGGACAGGTCGAGACCGGTCGCCCTGGACAGCGCGACCCGCTGGTTGGTCCTGGTCTCGAAGCCGTTCGCGCCCATCAGCGGCACTCGGTCGGTGATGCTCCGGCGGACGTCGCCCAGCGACGCCGCGGCGGCGTCGACCGCGTCGCGCGCCATCACCCGGTAGGTGGTCAGCTTGCCGCCGGCGATCAGCACCATGCCCGGCATCGGCATGGCGACAGTGTGCTCCCGGGAGATCTTCGAGGTGGCCTCGTCCTCGCCCTTGAGCAGCGGCCGCAGCCCGGCGTACACACCGACGACGTCCTCGTAGTCGAGCGGGTGACGCAGCAGGCCGTTGACGTGCCCCAGCACGTAGTCGATGTCGGCGCGAGACGCCGCCGGGTGGGCGAGATCGAGGTCCCAGGGCGTGTCGGTGGTGCCGATGATCCAGTGAGCGTCCCAGGGGATGACGAAGAGCACCGACTTCTCGGTCTTGGTGATGAAGCCCGCCTCCGAGCGGATCCGGTCGCG
>CAZTHV010000286.1:0-3107 GCA_964613165.1 uncultured Marmoricola sp. | reverse complement strand
CGCGCGGCACCACGAGATGGATGCCCTTGCTGGCCTCGACCCGCAGCGCTCCCTGGCCGCCGAGGAGGTCCTGGATCTCGTCGGTCCAGACCCCGGCCGCGTTGATCACCACCCGCGCCCGGACCTCCAGGTCCACGTCGTCCTCCAGGTCGCGAGCGGTCACCCCGACCACCCGGCCGTCCTCGCGGAGGAAGCCGGTGACCTTGGTCCGCGAGGCCACGTGCGCGCCGTACGCCGCCGCGGTGCGGGCGATCGTCATCACCAGCCGGGCGTCGTCGACCTGGCAGTCGTAGTACTGGATCGCCCCGGACAGCTCGTCGGTGCGCAGGTCGGGCGCGATCCGGGCGACCTGCTTGCGGAAGAGGTGCCTGTGCCTGGGGACGCCCATGTCGTACTTGCCGGCCCGAGAACCAGCAAGCGCCATGGCGTCGTACAGCGCGACGCCTGCGCCGACGTACGGCCGCTCCCAGGTGTGGTGCAGCGGGTAGAGGAACGGGACCGGCCGGACCAGGTGCGGCGCCAGGCGGGTCAGCAGCAGGCCGCGCTCCTGCAGCGCCTCGCGGACCAGCGCGAAGTCGAGCATCTCCAGGTAGCGCAGGCCGCCGTGGACCAGCTTGCTGCTGCGGCTGCTGGTGCCGCTGGCGTAGTCGCGCTGCTCCAGCAGCGCCGTGGAGAGCCCGCGGCTGACCGCGTCCAGGGCGACGCCGACCCCGACGATCCCGCCGCCGACCACCAGGACGTCGAGCTCGTGGCCCTCGTCGCAGCCGCCCATCGCGGTCAGGGCCTTCGCCCGTGAGTCCGGTCCGAGGTCAGCGGTGAGGGTCATGCGCGTCCTCGCTCCGCTCGCTCATGCGCTCATCCTGTCAGCAGGGCGGGCTCAGCCGTCGACGACGACCTCGATGCGCTGGAACTCCTTGAGCTCGGTGTAGCCGGTCGTCGCCATCGCGCGGCGCAGCGCGCCGACCAGGTTCATGGTGCCGTCGGCGACGCGGGAGGGCCCGAAGAGGATCTCCCGCAGCGTCCCGACGGCGCCGAACTCGACCCGCTCGCCACGCGGCAGCTCGGCGTGATGGGCCTCGGAGCCCCAGTGGAAGCCGCGACCCGGCGCGTCGGTCGCGCGGGCCAGCGGTGAGCCGACCATCACCGCGTCGGCGCCGCAGGCGATCGCCTTGGCGAGGTCGCCGCTCTTGCCGATCGAGCCGTCGGCGATGACGTGCACGTAGCGGCCACCGGACTCGTCCATGTAGTCGCGCCGGGCCGCAGCCACGTCCGCCACCGCGCTGGCCATCGGCACCGCGACGCCGAGAACGGTGCGGGTGGTGTGCGCGGCGCCGCCGCCGAAGCCCACCAGGACGCCGGCGGCGCCGGTGCGCATCAGGTGCAGCGCCGCCTGGTACGTCGCGCAGCCGCCGACGATCACCGGGACGTCGAGCTCGTAGATGAACTCCTTGAGATTCAGCGGCTCGGCCTGGCTGGAGACGTGCTCGGCGCTGACCGTGGTGCCCCGGATGACGAACATGTCCACGCCGGCGTCGACGACCGTCTTGAAGAACTCCTTGGTCCGCTGCGGCGAGAGCGATCCGGCGACGGTGACGCCGGCCTCGCGGACCTGACGCAGCCGTTCGGTGATCAGCTCGGGCCGGATCGGATCAGCGTAGAGCTGCTGCATCCGGCGGACGGCGGCCTCGCGGGGCAGCTCGGCGATCTCGGCGAGCAGCTCGCTCGGGTCGTCGTACCGGGTCCACAGGCCCTCGAGGTTGAGCACGCCCAGGCCGCCGTACTGGCCGAAGGCGATCGCGGTCTCCGGGGACATCACCGAGTCCATCGGGGCGGCGACGATCGGCAGGTCGAAGCGGTAGGCGTCGATCTGCCAGGCCGTCGAGACCTCCTCGGGGTCGCGGGTGCGCCGGCTCGGGACGATCGCGATGTCGTCGAAGGAGTACGCCCGGCGGCCCCGCTTGGCGCGGCCGATCTCGATCTCAGTCACGAGTCGAGGCTACCGAGTGCCCGAGGTTGCTCGTGACCGAGTGGCCGAGAGCTCGTTGATGAGGGCAGCGAAGATCACCGCGCAAGAGTACCGGCGTCAGCCTGTGGTAGATCATGAGGAAGAAAGCGAGATGATAGTCTTCCTCGGTGGCGATCAACATCAAGGACCCGGAGACCGACCGGCTCGCCCGCGAGCTCGCCGAGCGCATGGGCACGTCGATCACGGAGGCGATCAAGGTGGCGGTGCAGGAGAGGCTGGGCCGGACCAAGCCACGCGTCGATCTCATCTACACCGACCTGATTGCCATCGGAGAGCGCGGGCGCGCACGCCCGATGCTCAACGACCTCACCGATGACGAGATCGTCGGATACGACGAGCACGGCATCCCCGCGTGATCGCCGTCGACACCTCGGCGCTGGTCGCGATCGTCCTCGGCGAGCCCGAGTTGGAGCGGTTCAGCGCGATCATCGGACGCGAGCCGAGTGTCGTCTCCGCCGCCGCTGTCATGGAGGCCGCGATGGTGCTGGAGAGTCGCCAGGGAGCCGAGGCCGTCCAAGAACTGCGGACGGCGCTGCGGCAAGCCGAGGTCGAGATCCACCCCGTGGACGACGAGCTCACCTGGACCGCCCACGCCGCCTGGCGCCGCTTCGGCAAGGGACGTCATCCGGCGGGGCTCAACTACGGCGACTGCTTCTCCTACGCGCTCGCGAAGACCCTCGCGATCCCGCTGCTGTTCAAGGGAGACGACTTCGTCCAGACAGACGTCGCCATCGCCCAGTAGGCTCAGCGGCCGGTGTAGTTCGGCGCCTCGACGGTCATCTCCACGCCGTGCGGATGCGACTCGGTGAGCGAGGCGCTGGTGATCCGCACGAAGCGGCCCTTGTCCTTCAGCTCCGGGACGGTCTGCGCGCCGACGTAGAACATCGACTGATTGAGACCCCCGACGAGCTGATGCGCGACCGCGGCAAGCGGACCCCGGTAGGCGACCTGGCCCTCGATGCCCTCCGGCACGATCTGGTCGTCGCTGATGATCTCGGCCTGGAAGTAGCGGTCCTTGGAGTAGGACTTCTTGCCGCGGCTGGACATCGCGCCCAGCGAGCCCATGCCGCGATAGGACTTG
>CAZTHV010000285.1:0-4720 GCA_964613165.1 uncultured Marmoricola sp. | reverse complement strand
AGCGCGTCTTTCGGGCACGATCGTGGACATGGGCGCTGGTGCCGGCGTGGCGGGCGTTCTCGGTGATCCGGCTGATGGAGGAGCACTTCGCCCGGCTGGTCTCCTACGAGTTCACCGCCGGCATGGAGGACGTCCTCGACGAGATCGCGGCGGGCCGCAAGTCGATGGCGGAGGAGCTGGCCGAGTTCTACTTCGGCAGTGGGCAGGTCGAGGGCCTCAAGACGCTGGTGACCGAGCTCGGCGAGATCGACGCCAAGGAGCTGGCCACCTTTCCGGTGCTCGGCGCCGACGGCAACGACAGCGGGATCCACCTGCGCGTCGGCCGGTACGGGCCCTATCTCGAGGACACGACGTCCACAGCAGACCCGCTGCCGCGTGCCAACGTGCCCGAGGACCTGCCGCCCGACGAGCTGACCCTGGAGCAGGCCAAGGAGCTGCTGGCCAACCCGGCCGGCGCCGAGCGCGAGCTGGGCACCGATCCGGCGACGGGGCTGACGGTGGTGGCCAAGAACGGCCGCTTCGGCCCGTACGTCACCGAGGTGCTGCCCGGAGACGCGCCCAAGAAGGCCAAGCCGCGCACCGGCTCGCTGTTCAAGTCGATGGACCTGGACACGGTCACGCTGGAGCAGGCGCTGCGGCTGCTCTCGCTGCCGCGCGTGGTCGGCACCGACGCGGAGGGCGTCGAGATCACCGCCCAGAACGGCCGCTACGGTCCGTACTTGAAGAAGGGCGCCGACTCGCGGTCGCTGACCGCCGAGGAGCAGATCTTCGACATCACCCTCGACGAGGCGCTGGCGATCTACGTCCAGCCGAAGGCCCGCGGCCGGGGCGCCGCCACCCCACCGCTCAAGGAGCTGGGCGCCGACCCGGTCTCCGGCAACCCGGTGGTGGTCAAGGCCGGCCGCTTCGGCGAGTACGTCACCGACGGTGAGTACAACGCCACCCTCCGCAAGGACGACACGGTCGAGGGCATCACCTTGGAGCGCGCCGCCGAGCTGCTCGCCGAGCGCCGCGCCAAGGGCCCGGTCAAGAAGACCGCGAAGAAGGCGGCCAAGAAGACCACCAAGAAGTCGGCGAAGAAGACCACCGCCAAGAAGGCGTGAGGTGCCGTGCGGGCGGTGTCCGCAGCCGTCTGGGTCGCACTGTCTGGGCCCGCGTCTAGGGTGACGGCGTGAGCTCTCCGGGTGTGTACGCCGACTCCGGGCTGTTCGTCTGCTTCGAGGGCGGCGACGGCGCCGGGAAGTCGACGCAGGCCAAGGCGCTGCACGACCACCTGGTCGCCTCGGGGCGCGAGGTGGTCTTCACCTTCGAGCCCGGTGACACCGCGGTGGGCCGGGAGATCCGGCGGATCGTGCTCGACCCCTCGACCGGGCACCTGGCCGCGCGGACCGAGGCACTGCTCTACATCGCCGACAAGGCCGAGCACGTCGCCGCGGTGGTCCGCCCGGCGCTGGATCGCGGCGCGGTGGTCATCACCGACCGGTACGTCGACTCCACGCTGGCCTACCAGGGGGCCGGACGGGTCATCGGCGTGGACGAGCTGGAGCAGGTGGCGCGCTGGGCCACCGGCGATCTGCGTCCGCACCTGACCGTCGTCCTCGATCTGGAGCCGGGCGCCGGCCTGGGTCGCTTCGCCGAGCGGGACCGGATCGAGGGAGAGCCGCTGGAGTTCCATCAGCGGGTGCGCGAGGGGTTCCTGCGGCTGGCGGCGCGCGATCCCGAGCACTACCTGGTGCTGGACGCGCGCGAGGACGTCGAGTCGCTCGCGGTGGCGATCCGCGCTCGCGTGGAGGAGCTGTCGTGACGGTCTGGGACGACCTGGTCGGGCAGGGGGCGGTGGTGGAGCGGCTGCAGCGTGCCGTGGCCGGCGACATGACCCATGCCTGGCTGTTCACCGGCCCTCCGGGGTCCGGGCGGTCCAACGCCGCCCTGGCCTTCGCGGCGGGCCTGCAGTGCGAGCAGGGCGGCTGTGGCACCTGCCGGTCCTGCCACAACATCGCGGTCGGGTCGCATCCCGACGTACGAGTGACCCGGACCGAGAAGCTCTCCATCGGCGTGGACGACGTGCGCGAGCTGGTGCGGTCCGCGGCCCTGGCTCCGGCCGGCCGGCGGTACCAGATCATGGTGGTCGAGGACGCCGACCGGCTGACCGACCACGCGGCCAACGCGCTGCTCAAGGCCGTCGAGGAGCCCACCGTGCGGACCGTCTGGCTGCTCTGTGCGCCGACCGTCGAGGACGTGCTGCCGACGATCCGCTCGCGCACCAGGCTGGTCGTCCTGGCCACGCCGACCCCCGAGGAGGTGGCCGGCTTCCTGGTCCGCAAGCTCGGTGTGGACGCCGAGGTGGCGTCGTACGCCGCACGCGCCAGCCAGGGGCACATCGGCCGCGCTCGCGCCCTCGCGCTCGACGAGGAGACCCGGCGTCGCCGGCGGGCCGTGGTGACCATCCCGGCCCGGCTGCGCTCGCTGGGCGCCGGGATGGCGGCGGCGGCCGAGTTGCACGACCTGGCCAAGGAGGAGGCCGATGCGCTCACCGGCGAGCACGACGCCCGGGAGAAGGGCGAGCTGGACTCTGCCTACGGCGTGGTCGAGCGAGGGCGCCGGCCGCGGGAGTACGCCCCGGCGTTGCGCGACCTGGAGAAGTCGCAGAAGACCAGGGCCAAGCGCCGGCACCTCGACGTCGTCGACCGCGGCCTGATGGACCTGGTCTCGGTCTACCGCGACGCGCTGACCCTGCAGCTGAGCACCGGCACGGCGCTGGTGAACGAGGACATCCGTGCCGAAATCGCCCAGGTGGCCGAGGCCAGCAGTGCCGAGGAGAGCCTGCGCCGGATCGACGCCGTATTCCGGGCTCGGGAGCAGATGCTGGAGTTCAACGTGCCGGCGCTGCTGGCGCTGGAGTCGATGATGGCGGCCCTGCTGCCCCCTCGCTCGCGCGGATAGCCACCTGGTCGATCGGCGCCCCCGTAGGCTCGCCAGCATGTCGCACTCCGAGCCTCCCCCGGGGCCGCCGCCAGTCCCTCCGGCGGGGCCGTCGCCCGGACAGCCGGAGCGGAGGGACGGCAGCTCGGTGCTGATCGCCGTGGTCGCGGTGATCGTGGTGCTGGCGATGGTCGCGGCCGGACTGCTGGTCTACCGCGGTCTGTCGGAGACCGGGGGCTCCTCCGACGGGGCGCCGCGGGCGACCTCGACGCCGGACACCAGCGGCACCGAGCCCGACCTCAATGCCTTCTACTCCCAGCAGCTACGGTGGCGGGCATGCGGGCGCGCGGAGTGCACCACGCTGAAGGTCCCGCTGGACTACGCCATGCCCGGCGGCAAGGAGCTCACCCTCGCCGTCCTGCGAGTGCCAGCGCAGAAGAAGTCCGAGCGGGTCGGCTCGCTGGTGGTCAACCCGGGTGGTCCGGGCGGATCGGGCGTCGAGTACGCCGCCGCCGGGTCGCTGCAGTTCGGCGGCGTGCTGTCCGACCACTTCGACATCGTCGGCTTCGATCCCCGTGGAGTGGGGCAGAGCGACCCGGTGCGCTGCCTGAGCACCGCCGGCCTGGACCGGCTCATCGGCTCCGACCCGGCGCCGAGCACGCCCGAGGCGATGGCCGAGATGGACGCGCTGATCCAGGGCTTCGGCCAGGGCTGCCTGGACCGTAGCGGCGACCTCGCCCGGCACATGTCCACGGTCGAGGCGGCCAAGGACATGGACATCCTGCGGGCTGCGCTGGGCGAGAGGCAGATGGACTACCTGGGTGCGTCGTACGGCACCTTCCTCGGGGCGACGTACGCCGGCCTCTTCCCGCAGCGGGTCGGCCGCTTCGTCCTCGACGGCGCCGTCGACCCGTCGCTGTCCAACGAGCAGATGTCGCTGGCGCAGGCGCACGGCTTCGAGGTCGCCCTGCGCGCGTACCTCCAGGACTGCGTGGACGCGGGCGGCTGCTTCCTGGGCGGCACCGTCGACGCGGCGGCCGAGCGTATCCGGCAGTTCCTGGACGACGTGACGGCCACACCGCTGCCGACCGGCTCCGACCGCGAGCTGACCGTCGGGTGGGCGACGATCGGGATCTGGCTGCCGCTCTACGTGAAGTCGTTCTGGCCCCAGCTGACCGCCGCGCTCAAGCAGGCGATGGACGACCATCGTGGCACTGGGCTCCTCTCCCTGGCCGACCTGTACGTCTCCCGCGGGCCCGACGGCTACACCGGCAACTCCATGGAGGCGCTGTACGCCGTCAACTGCCTCGACCACAGCGACTCGATCCCGACCGATCAGGTGCCCAGCCACTTCCCGCAGTTCGAGCAGGCCTCGCCCACCTTCGGCCGGGCCTTCGCCTTCGGCCTCTCGACCTGCCACAACTGGCCGGTCCAGAGCGGCAACGTCACCGAGGCCATCCACGCCGCCGGCGCCGCCCCGATCGTGGTGATCGGCACGACCCGCGACCCCGCGACGCCGGTCGAGTGGGCCCGGGCGCTCGCCAGTCAGCTGGAGTCCGGCCGGCTGATCACCCGCGACGGCGACGGTCACACCGGCTTCCAGCAGGGCAACCGCTGCGTGGACGGCGCGGTGGAGGACTACCTGGTCAAGGGCACGGTCCCCCCGGACGACCTGAAGTGCTGACACCCCCCGCGGGCCTCTATACTTGCTCGGCGTGCCCGGCTCACCAGGCCGGGCACTGTGCCGCCTTAGCTCAGTCGGTAGAGCGATTCACTCGTAATGAATAGGTCATCGGTT
>CAZTHV010000284.1:0-4721 GCA_964613165.1 uncultured Marmoricola sp. | reverse complement strand
CCGGGCGGGCGCCGCGCCGGCGCCCGCCAGCAGCAGCGCGTCGAGGAGCACCGAGTGGCGGACGGGCTTGCCGATGGTCAGGGCGGAGCCTGCCGATGCGGCGTCGGCCGCCATCGAGATCACCCGATCGGGATGAGTCTCCGCCAGGCGCTCCCGCAGCTGATGTCCGGCCACGCCGTCCAGGCCGGCATCCAGGAGCACGGCGTCGTACGGCGACCGGCTCCCGAGCACCTCCACGGCGGCCTCCGCCGAGTCGGCCGCCTCGACCTGGAGACCCCACGCGGCCAGCTGGCACACCAATGTCTCGCGCACGGTCGCGTTGTCGTCGATCACCAGCGCGCGCGCGTCGCGCAACGACGCGGCGGAGCCGGTGGGGAGGGCCTGCCGGCTGTTCCGCGCGGCCCGGAAGCGCGCGGTGAACCAGAACGTGCTGCCACCGTCGGGAGCGCTGTCGACGCCGATCTCACCACCCAGCGCCATCACCAGCTGCCGCGAGATGGCCAGCCCCAGGCCGGTGCCGCCGTGTCGCCGGGTGGTCGACGGGTCGGCCTGCACGAAGGAGTCGAAGAGCCTGCCGATGTCCACCGGGTCGATGCCGATGCCGGTGTCGCGAACGGTGACCCACAGGGTGAGGTTGCCCCGGTCGTCGGAGTCGAGCACACCGGCATGGATGGCCACCTCACCGGTCTCGGTGAACTTCACGGCGTTCGAGCCGAGATTGGTGAGCACCTGCCCGAGCCGCATGGCGTCGCCGTTGAGGAGCACCGGCACCTCGGGATCAACGGCGACCACCAGCTCCAGGCCCTTGTCGGCCGCCGGCTGGGCGAGCATCGCGGCGGAGCGCTCGACGATGGTCCGCACGTCGAAGTCCTCGCTCTCCAGCTCGATCTTGCCGGACTCGATCTTGGACAGGTCGAGGACGTCGTTGATCAGCTGGAGCAGGGTCAGCCCCGCCTCGCGGATGCCTTCGGAGAGCTCGCGCTGCCGGTCGTCGAGCTGGGTCTGCAGCAGCAGGTCGTTGAGTCCGATCACGCCGTTCATCGGCGTCCGGATCTCGTGGCTCATGTTGGCGAGGAACTCGGTCTTCAGCCGCGAGGACTCCATCGCGGCGTCGCGGGCCTCGGCCAGCGCGATCGCGTCGTGCTCGCGCTCGGCCACACGCCGCAGCTGCTCGCCGATCTGGGCGATCAGCATGTGGGCCTCGATGTCCGGGTCGGCCTCGTCGGCCAGGACGGTGACCGCGCAGGCGATCTTCTCGTAGCAGCGCACCGGTATCGCGACCAGCGACTGGCCGTCCCACGCCGCGGCTGCGGCCGGCGCCGGGGCGACCTGGACCTCGCCGGTCTCGAAGGAGCGCCGAGCCAGTGCCTCGTCGAGCTCACGAGCCTGCTCGTCGGCCGGATCGGTCCACCGCGTGAGAGTGATCAGCTCCCCCGCCGGCCCGCCGGGGAGGTACGCGGTCACCGGGCCGTAGCCGCTGTTGTCGGTCACCGTGTCGGCGACCAGCTCGAGCGCCTCGACCAGCGTGCTGGCACGGTTGGCCGCGACCGCGGTCTGCTGCAGCATCCGGAGGCGCCGGGCGTTCTCGGCCAGTCGCTCCTCGGCCTCGACGCGCTCGGTGATGTCCTGGGCGGTCCCGGACAGGCGCCGCAGGCGACCATCGTCGACCTCCACGGTCCCGTGGCACCGGATCCACCGGACCTGGCCGTCCGGACGCACCAGCCTGGCCTGCCAGGTGAAGTCCTCGCCGGTCTCCTTCGCCTTGCTGTTGATGCGATCGACCTCGGCACGGTCCTCGGGATGGTAGAGCCGCAGCAGCTCGGCCCAGGTCCCGCCGAACTCATCGGGACGGAGGCCGCAGATGCGATACATCTCCCGCGACCAGGCGATCCGGTCCTTCGCGGCATCCCACTCCCAGCTCCCCAGGCGCGCGAACTCCTGGGCCCGCACCAGCTGATGCTCATGGCCCCGCAGGGTGTCGACCAGCTGGCGCCGCTCGGTGTACTCGGTCACCCGGTAGAGCCAGCCGAGGATCGAGCCGTCCTCTCGGTGGACCGGGTTCCAGCTGGCCAGCGTCCAGATCGGCGTGCCGTCGGCGCTGTGGATCAGGGACTCCACGTTGGCCTGGCCGGGGTGCCCGGACCGCGCCAGCTCCCGGTGGCGCCGCCAGTCGGCGCGCCCGCTCTCGTCCAGCAGCTCCTCGACCGGTACGGCGCACAGCTCGTCGAGGCTCATCCCGACCAGCTCCAGCATCCGCGGATTCGCGTAGAGTGTCCGGCTGTCCTCGTCGATCAGCCACAGCCCGTCGGACGCCTGCTCCACCAGGCTTCCGAGCCACTCCCGCTCCATCGCCCCTCCCCCCGAGACCAGCTACCCAAACCGTACAAAATGGTACAGGTTGCCGGCAACGCGCGCAGGACGGCGCGCAAAGCTCACCGTCCCGGGAACCAGATGCCGATCTCCCGGGCCGCGGACTCCGGGGAGTCCGAGCCGTGCACCAGGTTCTCCCGGTTGGACAGCGAGAGGTCACCGCGGATCGTGCCCGGCGCGGCCTTGCGGCCGTCGGTGGCCCCGTTGAGCGCGCGGACGACCTCGATCGCCTCGTCTCCCTCCAGCACCAGCGCGACCAGCGGACCGCTGGTGACGAACTCGCGCAGCGGCGGGTAGAAGTCCCGCTCGACGTGCTCGGCGTAGTGCTGGTCGGCCATCGCCGCATCGATCTGCCGGTGCTCCATCGCCACGATCCGCAGTCCCTTGGCCTCGAACCGGGACAGCACCTCCCCGACCAGTCCGCGACGGACGGTGTCGGGCTTGAGCAGGACCAGAGTGCGCTGAGTGGCTGAGGCCTGATTCATGGCACGAAGGCTACTGGCCGTCCTCGGAGTCGGCGTACGCGGCCGCCCGGTCGCGGTCGCGGTCGATGATCCCGCCCAGACGGAACGCGGTGATCCACAGCGCCAGGAAGATCACCCCCAGGGCGATCATCGCGGTGATCCGCAGGCCCAGGGCGATCGAGGCGACCTGGATCGCCCAGCCCAGCCAGTAGGCCCAGGCCATCCGCAGCAGCCCGGCGGTGAGCAGGCAGGCCACGCAGAGCCCCAGCCCGATCCAGAGCGCGGTCGCGGTGTCGACCGACTCGACCGAGCTCAGCACCGGCGTGGAGAGGCCCAGCACGACGGCCTGGCACAGCAGGATCGCCGAGCACAGGCGGCGCCGCATCACCCCGACTCACCTGCCTCGCCCCCGGCGCGCCCACGCGGCCGGAGCAGCGCCCGCGCCTCCCCCACCGTGACCACCGACCCGGTCACCAGGACGGCGCCCGAGCCGATCCCCTCACCGAAGACCCCGCCCGCCTCGGCCAGAGCGGCCGCCTGGTCGATGGCGTCGACCAGGGACGGCGCCACGCTGATCCGGTCGGACCCAAAGATGCCGCGAGCCACCTCGGCCAGCTCCTCGGCGGGCAACGCCCGGTCGGTGGAGTTCCTGGTGCAGACCAGGTGCGCGAAGACCGGCTCCAGGACGGCCAGCATCCCCTCGTAGTCCTTGTCCGCCATCACGCCCATCACCCCGATCAGCGGGCTGAACGCGAACGAGTCCTCCAGGGCCGCGACCACCGCCTGCGCGCCGTGCGGGTTGTGCGCGACGTCGAGGACGATCGCCGGCGACCGCCGGATCACCTCCAGCCGCCCCGGTGACGCCACCTCGGCGAAGCCGTCGAGCACCACCTCGCCACTCAGCGGCTCCTCGCCGAGGAACGCCTCCACCGCCGCGAGTGCCAGCGCCGCGTTCTGGGCCTGGTGCGCACCGTAGAGCGGGAGGAATACCTCGTCGTACGCGGCCCGCAGCCCCTGCAGCGACAGCATCTGGCCGCCGACTGCCGCCACCCGGGTGCGGACACCGAACTCCACGCCCTCGCGGGTCAGCGTGGCGCCCACCTCCGCGCAGCGCTCGGCGATGATCTCGGCGACCTCCGGCTCCTGGGCGGCCGTGACGACGGTGGCACCGGGCTTGATGATCCCGACCTTCTCCCGCGCGATCTCGACGGCGGTGGCGCCGAGGTACTTCGCATGGTCGACCGCGATCGGGCCGATCACCGCGACCACTCCGTCCGCGACGTTGGTCGCGTCCCAGACGCCGCCCATGCCGACCTCGACGACGGCGACGTCGACCGGGGCGTCCGCGAAGGCGGCGTAGGCCATGCCCACGACGGTCTCGAAGAACGACAGCGGGTGGCTGTGCCCGGCGTCGACCAGATGGGTGTAGGGCGCGATGTCGTTGAAGGCTCGGACGAAGGCCTCGTCCCCCAGCGGCTCGCCGTCGACCACGATCCGCTCCGTGATCGACTCCAGGTGCGGACTGGTGAAGCGCCCGGTGCGCAGCCCGGTCGTGCGCAGCAGCGTCTCGATCATCCGGGACATCGAGGTCTTGCCGTTGGTGCCGGTCAGGTGGATGACCGGGTAGGCGCGCTGCGGGTCCCCGAGCAGGTCGACGAAGTCGGCGATCCGGTCCAGAGTGGGGTCGAGCCTCGTCTCCGGCCATCGGGACAGCAGCGCGTCCTCGACCTCGGCAAGGGTCTCGGCAGGACGTGGTCCGGGGAAGTCGCTCATCGCCATGGATCCTAGAGGTCCCGGGGGGCGGTGCGTCGCCGGAGCCTGTCGCACTAGAACTTAGGGATCACGGGTTGGGGTGACACCCGGTGAGCCTGCGTGTAGGTGTGGGCC
>CAZTHV010000283.1:2977-4724 GCA_964613165.1 uncultured Marmoricola sp. | reverse complement strand
TGGACTACCCCGGGACGATGGCGGCCGTGCGGGCCGTCGCCGCCTACGTCTCCTCCATCCTCGACGAGAACTGAAACCGAAGGCACCTTTAGTGAGCTCTGACCCCTATGCCGTGCTCGGCGTCGATCGTGACGCCGACGCGGACACCATCAAGAAGGCCTACCGGCGCCTGGCGCGGCAGTACCACCCCGACGTCAACTCCGAGCCCGGTGCCCAGGAGCGCTTCAAGGAGGTCTCGGCGGCCTACGAGGTGCTCTCCGACCCCGAGAAGCGGCGGATCTTCGACCTGGGCGGCGATCCGTTCGGCGGCGCGGGTGGCTTCGGCCAGGGCGCCGGCTTCTCCTTCACCGACATCATGGACGCCTTCTTCGGCGGCCAGCAGGGCGCGTCACGAGGGCCTCGGCCGCGGCAGCGGCGTGGCCAGGACGCACTGGTCCACATCGAGCTGGATCTCGCCGAGGCGGCGTTCGGCACGACCCGCGAGCTCAAGGTCGATACCGCGATCACCTGCTCCACGTGTCACGGATCCGGTGCCGCCGAGGGCGTCCGCCCGATCACCTGCGAGACCTGCCACGGGCGCGGCGAGGTGCAGCAGGTGCAGCGCTCCTTCCTCGGTGAGATCCGCACGCTGCGGCCGTGCGCCGCCTGCCGCGGCTACGGCGAGATCATCCCCGAGCCGTGCCGGGAGTGTGCCGGCGACGGCCGGGTGCGCTCACGCCGCGCGATCACCGTGAAGATCCCGCCCGGCGTGGACACCGGCACCCGGGTCCAGCTGATGGGTGAGGGCGAGGTCGGCCCGGGCGGCGGGCCCGCCGGCGACCTGTATGTCGAGGTGCACGTCACCCCGCACCCGACCTACACCCGCGAGGGCCTGGACCTGCACTGCCGGATCAGCGTGCCGATGACCGCGGCGGCCCTGGGCACCACGATCGAGCTGCCGCTGCTGGAGGCCGACGTGGACACCGCCGAGATCGAGGTGGAGCGCTCGGTCTCGATCGACATCCGGCCCGGCACCCAGCCCGGCGCCGAGCAGGTCCTGCGCGGCCGCGGCGTGCCGGCCCGGCGCAGCAACGCTCGCGGCGACATCGTGGTCATCATCGAGGTGGAGACGCCGACCCGACTGGACGAGCGCCAGGAGGAGCTGCTGCGCGAGCTGGCGGGCTTGCGTCAGGAGGAGGCGCCCGACGGCCGCATCCAGCCGGGACACCGCGGTGTCTTCGGGCGGCTCCGCGACGCCTTCAACCAGCGGTGAGCCGGCCACTCTTCCTCAGCGTCGCGATCGCCGCGGCGTCGTCCGGTGACCGGCTGATCCTCGACGGGGACGAGGGCCGGCACGCCGCGACGGTGATGCGGCTGCGCGCGGGCGAGGAGATCGACATCTCCGACGGCTCCGGAACCGTCGCCACCTGCCGGGTGATCGAGGCCGGCCGGGGCGAGCTGACCGCCGAAGTGGTCGACCGGGTCGTCGTACCCGTCCCGGCGCCGCACGTGACCGTCGTCCAGGCCATCCCCAAGGGAGACCGCGGCGAGCTCGCGGTGGAGATGCTCACCGAGCTCGACGTCGACCGGATCGTCCCGTGGGCCGCCGAGCGCAGCGTCGCGGTCTGGCGGGGCGAGCGCGCGGTGAAGTCGCTGGCCAAGTGGTGCGCCACCGCCCGGACCGCGGCCAAGCAGGCGCGCCGAGCGCGGATCCCGGAGGTCACCGAGCCGGCTACGACGGCCGACGTGGCCGCGCTGCTGGCCGGCG
>CAZTHV010000283.1:0-2967 GCA_964613165.1 uncultured Marmoricola sp. | reverse complement strand
GCCGGCTCGGTGGTCGTCGTGGTCGGGCCCGAGGGCGGCATCAGCGACGCGGAGCTGGACGTCTTCGGTCGCGAGCGTGCCGTCCGGCTGGGCACGTCGGTGCTGCGGACCTCGACCGCCGGAGTCGCCGCGGTCGCCGCCGTGCTGTCGCGGACCGATCGCTGGGGTGTCCTCAGCGGACGGTGATCTCCCGGCTGTCCTCGTCCACCGGTCCGCCCTCGCCGTCCGACGGATCGGTGTTGCGTACCGTCAGCGTGTAGTCGCCGGGCTCGGCGGTGACCTCGAAGCTGTAGGGCGAGAGCGTGCAGCACTCCTCGGCCGTGGTGAATCCGTCCTTCACCACCGTGCCGTCCTGGGAGAGCTCCCACTCGACGGTGGCCTCGAAGGCCGCTGCCTGGCCGGTGACCGTGAACGTCGTACCGACCTCGGCCCCCTCGGCCGGCGTGCTGATGAAGATGTTCTCGTCCGACGGCTCGGGAGCATCGCTCGGCTCGGCCGGCTCGCTGGTGGTCGCCGCAGGCGTCGTCGGCGAGGCCGGCGCGGTCGAGGCCGGAGCATCGTCACCGGAGCGGGAGTTCCACCAGATGCCGCCGATGATCAGGGCGACGGCCACGACGGTCGCCGCGATCGCCCACCGCCGCGACTTCCGGCCGCGGTCGCTCCCTGCCGGGTGCTGGGTCATGATGCGCCTCCTCGTTTCCGGTAGACCCTAGTGGGACGTCACCGGGCAACCGGGGGTTCCCACGCCGGATCTCCTATGCTCGCGGCATGAGTGCGGACCAGGACTGCGTCTTCTGCAAGATCGTCGCGGGGGAGATCCCGGCGACGGTCGTCCACGAGTCGCCCACCACCCTTGCCTTCCGCGACCTGGAGCCGCAGGCGCCCACCCATGTGCTGGTCATCCCGCGCACGCACGTGGCGAACGCCGCGGAGCTGGCCGAGGTCGAGCCAGGTACGGTTGCGCACCTCATCGACGCGGCCCGCGAGATCGCCGCGGCTGAGGGTCTCGACGAGGGCTACCGGCTGGTCCTCAACACCGGCCCCGCCGCGCACCAAACGGTCTTCCACGCCCACCTGCACGTCCTCGGCGGTCGCTCGATGGGCTGGCCACCGGGATGATCCGGTCCCGGCTGGCAGCGGTGGCCGGGGTGGTCGCCGTGCTCGCGCTGGGCGCGTGCGGGGCCGACGGCCCGGAGGCCACGCCGGAGTCGCCGACGGCGTCGACCGAGCACGGCAGCCACGACACGCACAGCCCGGAGGCGAGCGCCTCGCCGGTGGCCCGGACGCCGCTGCGGGACGGTGAGCGGCGGGTGAAGGTGCGGATGCCGGCGACGTACACACCGTCGCCGCCGACCGGCAAGGGCACCGACGACTACCGCTGCTTCCTGCTCGACCCCAAGATCACCCAGGACTCCTTCGTCACCGGCTTCGACGTGCTGCCGGGCAATCCCGACATCGTCCACCACGTGATCCTCTTCCGGGTCACCCCCGACGTGGTGGCCCAGGCGGAGCGCAAGGACGCGGCCACGCCGGGCGACGGCTGGACCTGCTTCGGCATGTCGGGGCTCAGTGCGCACAGCTCCATCGACGACGCGCAGTGGCTGGGCGCGTGGGCCCCGGGCGGCGCCGAGCAGGTGTACGGCGAGGGGCTCGGTGAGCCCTTCGCCGCCGGCTCGCGGATCGTGATGCAGGTGCACTACAACCTGCTCGACGGGACTGCTCCGGACCGCAGTGCCGCCGAGCTCCGGCTGAGCAGCGACCCGGAGACCGAGCCGCTGTTCACCCAGTTGATCCCCGCGCCGGTCGAGCTGCCCTGCCGGCCCGGCAAGAGCGGGCCGCTGTGCCAGCGCGCGGCGGCGCTGGCCGACGTCAAGGAGCGCTTCGGCGACGGACCGGGCGCGACTGCGGACCTGCTGCACCTGCTGTGCGGCGGTGCTCCCGCGGGGCCGGTGCAGTCGTGCACCCGGCCGGTGGAGCGAGCCCAGACCGTCCGCGGCGTCGCCGGCCACATGCACCTGCTGGGGCGCTCGATCAAGGTCGAGACCAACCCGGGGACGCCACGGGCGAAGACCGTCCTGGACATCGGCACCTGGGACTTCGACGACCAGTCGAGCCGGCCGACGCCGCCGGTCCGGCTGCTGCCGGGCGACACCGTCAAGGTGACCTGCACGCACGCCCAGGACCTGCGCGACCTGCTGCCGGCGTTCGAGGGACAGCCGGACCGCTACGTGCTCTGGGGTGACGGCACCACCGACGAGATGTGCCTCGGCATCCTGCTGGTGACCCGTCCGTGAGAGCCGCAGACGGCGCGACCCGCTGCTGGATCCTCCCGTAGCATGGACCGGGTACCAGCACCCGATCCGGAAGGCAGCCCGCGCAGGGCGTTCATGACCGAGACCAGCAAACAGGTGGCGACGACGCACGTCGTGGTGGTTCCTACCAGCATCGACATGGTCTCCGTCCTGGGACCCGGGGACGAGCACCTGGCGTTGATCGAGCGGGTCCTGGACGCCGACGTGCACGTGCGCGGCAACGAGATCACGTTGCGCGGCGAGCCCGGTGAGGTGGCACTGGCCGAGCGGATGCTCGACGAGCTGGTCACCATCGTGCGCACCGGGCAGGGGCTCACCCCGGAGACCGTCGAGCGGGTGATCGGCATGCTCCGCGCCGCCCCGCTCAACAAGGATGGCAAGGAGCGGCCGGCCGACGTCCTGTCGCTCAACATCCTGTCCAATCGCGGCCGGACCATCCGCCCCAAGACGCTGAACCAGAAGCGCTACGTCGACGCGATCGACAAGCACACCGTCGTCTTCGGCATCGGGCCCGCCGGCACGGGCAAGACCTATCTGGCGATGGCCAAGGCGGTCCAGGCGCTGCAGGGCAAGCAGGTCAACCGGATCATCCTGACCCGCCCCGCGGTCGAGTCCGGCGAGCGGCTCGGCTTCCTGCCGGGGACGCTGGGGGAGA
>CAZTHV010000282.1:0-4758 GCA_964613165.1 uncultured Marmoricola sp. | reverse complement strand
ATCTCTGCGCCCCGCCGACGCTGCTGTGCGAGACCAGTCAGTACGCCGATCTGCCCCGTTCGGCAACCGGGTACGCGGGACACCTATGGGACATCGATCCGGAGCGCTTCCAGATGCTGCGCGGAGGCAATTCCTACACCTTCCGCCAGCGAGTCCACCCCGACCTCCAGGTCTCGGTCTCCTGGCGTCTGCTGTCGGTGGAGGAGAGATCGACACGCGCCGGACGCCCGCTGGTCGTGGTCCGGTCCCAGGCGACCTACCGGGATCAACACGAGCAGCTGGTCGCGGTGAACGAGGAGACCCTGCTCTACCTCCAGCAGGAGGACGAGCAATGATCCGCACGGGCGACAGGCTGGGCATCCTCCGTCGCACGATCACCTCGGTGGACATGATGGCCTACGGCGCGGCCACCTGGGACTGGAACCAGCTCCACTTCGACCACCAGTACGCCACCCGCGCGGGTCTCCCGGCTCCGGTCGTCGACGGTCAGCTCTTCGGGGCGCTGCTGGTCCAGCTGACCCACCGCGCCCTCGGTGCCGAGGCGTTCGTGCACGAGCTCGCGTTCGACTACCAGAACATGATGTACGCCGGTGAGAGCGTCGAGTGCGATGGAGAGGTCACCGGGGTCCGGGCGACCGACCTGGGGACGAGGGTCGAGCTGAGCTACCGGATCCTCATTGAGGAGTCGGGGTTCGGGCCGCGCCGGGCAGCGATCACCAGCGGCCGCGGGCTGATCGGCCTCTCGGAGAGATAGCGCCGGCTTCTGCGCTGCCGCCGACACTCATCGGTGCGGTGCGGCAGCATCAGCGCCTGCATAGTCGTCCTTGATCACTCGCTTGAGCACCTTGCCGCTCGCATTGCGCGGCAGGCTCTCGAGAATGTGCCACTCCCTCGGCAGCTTGTGTCGTGCGATCCGCCCGTCGACATGATCTCGGAGTGCGTCCAGGTCCAGCTCGACGGCACGGCGCGGCACTACGAAGGCGGTGACACGCTCGCCGTAGTGGTCGTCGGGGACGCCGACGACGGCGACCTCCTCGACGCACGGGTGATGGGCGATGATCTCCTCCAGCTCTCGCGGATAGATGTTGAACCCGCCGCTGATGATCATGTCCTTCTTGCGGTCCACGATGGAGATGAAGCCATCCTCATCGCGCACAGCGACGTCTCCCACCGTGAAGAAGCCGTCCTCGTCGTAGCCGGCTCGAGTCGCCTCCTCGTCGTGGAGATAGCCACCGAGCAGCATCGGCGAGCGCGCGAAGAGCTCACCGGGGACACCCGGGCTCACTTCCTGGCCGTCGTCGCCCTTGAGCCGGATCTCGTTCATCAACCAGGGGTGCCCGACGCTGCCCGCGTGGCTCAGCGCGTACTCCGGTCGGAGCGAGGCCACCACGGAGCACTCGGTGGAGGCATAGAGCTCGTGGATCCGCACCCCGGGGAATGCCTCGATGACCCACTCCTTGAGCGCGATCGGCAGCGCGGCGGCATTGAAATAGAGCGTGCTCAGCGCCGAGAGGTCGTAGGCCGAGGCTGGATCGTCACAGAAGGCCCGGATCTGCTGGGCGTGGGTCGGGACCAGGAACACCGAGTCGGTGCGGTGCGCGACCATGGTGTCCAGCAGGATCTCGGGATCCCAGCGGGGGAGGACCGAGGCGGAGGCGCCCACAAAGGTGGCCGCGTAGCCGAACGAGAAGCCTGCTCCGGCATACATCGGGGCTACCACGATCGTGTTCCGTCCCGGCCCGATGTCGTAGTCCAGGCCGACCGCCATCGAGGTGAGCACGCCACGTCGATGGGTCAGCTTGACGCCCTTCGGGCGGCCAGTCGTGCCCGAGGTGTAGGCGATGCAGTAGGGATCCTCGTCGCGAGTCACGACATTCGGATCCACGTCTCGGCCCTCGGCCACGAAGCGCTCATACTGCTGTCCGAGCTCGACCACGAGCACCATCTCGTCGATCAGGCCGTCGAGCGCGTCCAGGTAGCTCTCGTCGTAGAAGATGCCACGGCATCCAGAGTGGCCGAGGATGTACTCGTTGTCCGAGCGCAGATTGCGCGTGTTCAGCGGAACCATCGCCACGCCCACTTTGGCGAGAGCCGTCGCGATCTCGAAGAACTCGATCCGGTTGTCGCACAGGAGTGCCACGTGTTCGCCCGGCTTCACGCCCCGGGCGAGCACGGCGCTGGCAAGCCGGTTCGAACGCTCGTGCAGCGAGCCGAAGGAGAGCTGCCGCTCGCCGGCGAGGACGGCCGCTGCCCGCGGGGCGGACCGGCCGAACCCGCGGACACCCGCTGCCAGGTTCAGCGCTTGACCACTCACGCGACCACTCCGCCAACCTTCACCAGCACTGTCGCGCCCTCGGCGCTGTCGATCTTCGGAGGCGCCTCCCCGGCGGGGATGTGGATGAGCGAGCAGGCGCCGTAGCCGACTCCGTCGGCGCTGATCGTTCCCTCGGTGTTGACGAGGAACCTGTCCCGGGGCGAGGCCACCATGGCGCTGGCGAATCCCGCTGGCAGCCGGCACAGCACCGACCGGGCGCCGGTCTCCTCGTTGAGACTCAACACCTGGCTGCGCGGCTCTGCGCTGGCGTCGCCGCCGCCCAGGCCGGTGACAGTGTCGTCGTGCTGCCGCCACGGCAGGAACCGGGTCTCGAGACGCCGCACATAGCCACGCGGTCCGTACCGGCTCTCGCCGACCAGGTCCCCGACGTACTCGCCGGCCAGCTCATCGGGCTGGACGACCCGGGTCACCGGCCCGCTGCCCTCGCTGACGTCCTCGCCCTCCATCATCATGATGGCCTCGAACCCCGGCTCGCTCCATGCCTTGTGCACCCAGCCGGGAGGGCGCCAGAAGTAGTCGCCGGCGACGAAGGTCCCCTCAGCACTCAGATGCGCCTCCCCGCTGAGGAACAGAATCTCCTCCACACTGTCGTGATACGCCTCGCTGAGGTCCAGGTAGCCAGGATCGGCACGGACATGATCGATGCGGCGACCCGAGGAGTCGTCGCGCCACAGCGACCGCAGCCAGTACCGGGAGAGGTAGTCGGCGACCGCCTCCTCGTCACCACCGAAGTTCTCCCGGAACGCCGGAGTCATCGACTCGTAGACCTCACGGCCGTTCACCCAGCGCATCGACGATCCGTCAACGGCGATGATGCCCATCCTGTGTTCCCCTATCAGCGATCGAGATCCTCATGAGTGGCGCGATCTTGCTCCACCGAGATTACTATAGGTCTGATCTCTGGTCACCTCCCGGCCGAGCGGATCGGGGGCCGACCGGAGAGCTGGGGCCCAATTTCGGCCCTTGACGAGCAGAGAGATCAGACCTCACACTTCGGTGCGTCCGCACCATCCATCCCGCCATCCCGCCATCCCGCCATGAGATGAGACCCGTGATCGAGATCCTCGAACCGACCTACGAGAGTCAGTTCCGGCGCGACCTCCGCCGCGCGACTCGCGAGCTGCTGGACCGCCACCTTCCGGAGGCCCACGCTCAGGAGCTCGATCGAACCAGCACCTTCGACCCCGAGCTGTGGGCCGCGATGGCCGACTCGGGTCTGCTGGGAATCGGTCTTCCCGAGTCGGAGGAGGACTCGATCGGCGCCTCGATGGTGGTGACCGAGGAGATCGGGCGCCGGCTCCCCGGCCTGGCGGTCGGCTACGTCATCGCCGCGATGGCGGTGCGAACCCTCGCCGCCGATGGCGAGCTGCGCTCCTTGGCCGATCGGGTGGCCGACGGCACGATGATCCCGGCGTACGCGATGAGCGAGCCCGATGTCGGCACCGACCTCTTCAGACTGCGCACCCGCGCGCGGCTGGAGGGGATGGAGTGGGTGCTCGACGGGCAGAAGATCTGGACCAGCCTGGGCACCGAGGCCGACCTGCTCCTGGTCGTGGCTCGGACCGACCCGCCAGAGGGAGACCGGCTGCACCGGGGCCTCAGTCTGATCGCGGTTCCGGTCGATCAGCCCGGCGTGATCCGCCGCAAGGTCCCCCTGGCGGGCATGCGCGCAGGCATGACCGCGGAGATCTTCTTCGACGGCGCCCGCGCGCCCGCCGGTCACCTGATCGGGCAGCGGGGCAACGTGATGAGGACGCTTGGGATCACTCTCGACCTGGAGCGGCTCCTCGCAGCGGGAATCAGCCTCGGCATCGGCATGGCCGCTGTTCAATTGCACGTCGAGCATGCCGTGACCCGCCAGGCCTTCGGGCGCCCCATCGGCGCCTTCCAGGCGGTGCAGCATCCGGCAGCGGAGTCCGTGGCCGAGCTGATGATGCTCCGAACGCTGCTGGATTCGGTCACCGACCGGCTCACCGCCGGAGAGCCCACCCGGGTGCCGGCGGCGATCGCGAACCTGCAGGCCGGGGAGATCACCGCGCGCGTGGTGGATCGCGGCATGCGCGCGCTGGGAGCCACTGGCCTGACCGAGGAGAGCACCATGCAGATGCTCTTCCGCGACGCGCGGTTGGCTCTGTTCAGTCCGATCAGCAACGAGATGGTCCGCAACCTCGTCGCCGAGGCGATCGGGCTGCCACGAAGCTACTGAGCCGGGTCCGGCATGGGCGCGAAGACAGGCAGTGACACACCGCTCCTGGTCAGGTGGAAGCGCACTTGCACCCGCATCCCGCAGCGCACCTCGTCCGGCGTCGGCTCGACCCCGACCAGCACGGAGAGGATCCGAACGCCTTCGTCGAGCTCGATCAGCGCTGTCACGAAAGGAGCGGCCGCCTCCAGTCCGGGAACCCTCGAGGAAGCCGGAATGC
>CAZTHV010000281.1:0-4784 GCA_964613165.1 uncultured Marmoricola sp. | reverse complement strand
GGCACGATCGCGGGGGTGCCCGCGCTGTCGTGGCGCGGCAAGGCGCCGAGGATCACCGGCAAGGACCGGGTCAAGGCCAAGGTGAAGACCGTCAAGCCCGCGAAGATCCGCAAGCAGCTGGCGGCGCCGTCGGCGGTGGTGAGCTACCAGTGGCTGCGCAACGGCAAGGCCGTCAAGGGGGCCACCAAGCCGGTGTACAAGCTGAAGAAGGCCGATCGGCGCAAGCAGCTGCGGGTGCGGATCGTGGTGACCGTGTCCGGCCACCAGCCGCTCACGGTCACCACGGCCAAGATCAAGGTCAAGGCGACCGGCCGCAAGCTGGGCTGAGCCGTTGCCGAGAGAGTAGAACAGGTTCTACTCTCTCGGCCATGAGCCCCGTGCCCCCCGACGAGTCGGACCTGCGTACGCCCACCCACAACGGCCACCTGATGGTGGCGGCCCTCAAGCGCCACCGGGACCGCCCGGTGATGCACCTGGGCGAGACCACCCTGACCGGTGGTGAGGTGGCGCAGCGGATCAGCCAGTACGTCCAGGCCTTCGAGAGGCTCGGCGCCGGCACCGGCTCGTCCTCGGCGCTGCTGGCGCCGAACCGCCCGGAGGTGCTCTTCATCCTGGGGGCGGGGCAGACCCAGGGCTTCCGGCGTAGCTCGCTGCACCCGCTCGGCTCGGCCGACGACCACGCCTACGTGATCGACGACGCCGGCATCACCGTGCTGATCGTCGATCCCTCCTTCACCGAGCGGGCGCTGGAGCTGCTGGACAGGTGCCCGGCGCTGACCACGGTGCTGACCATCGGGCCGGTGCCCCAGGCGCTCGCCGGGCGGGCCACCGACCTGGTCGCGGCCGCCTCGGAGCTCGAGGTCCAGCCGTTGCAGGCGCGGCTGCTGCCGCCGGATCACATCGTGTCGATCACCTACACCGGCGGCACTACCGGCAAGCCCAAGGGCGTCATCGGCACCTCGCAGGCGATGAGCACGATGACCCAGGTGCAGCTCTCGGAGTGGGAGTGGCCGGAGAGCCCCAAGTTCCTGATGTGCACCCCGCTCTCGCACGCCGGTGCGGCGTTCTTCGTGCCGACGGTGATGAAGGGCGGCTGCCTCTACGTGCTCTCGAGGTTCGACCCGGCCGAGGTGCTGGAGACGATCGAGCGGGAGCGGATCACCGCCACCATGCTGGTGCCCTCGATGCTCTACGCCCTCATGGACCACCCGGACTCGGGCACCCGCGACCTGTCCTCGCTGGAGACGGTCTACTACGGCGCCTCGGCGATCAACCCGATCCGGCTGCAGGAGGCCATCGACCGCTTCGGCCCGATCTTCGCCCAGTACTACGGCCAGTCCGAGGCCCCGATGGTGATCTCCTACCTGGCCAAGGGCGACCACGATCCGGAGAACCATCCCGCCCGCCTCTCCTCGTGCGGCCGGCCCTCGGCCTTCCTGCGCACCGCCCTGCTGGACGAGGAGGGCAAGCCGGTGCCGGTCGGCGAGCCGGGGGAGATCCGCGTGGCCGGGCCGCTGCTGGCCGGCGGCTACTGGAACCTGGAGGAGGAGACCTCCAGCACTTTCAGAGACGGCTGGATGCACACCGGCGACGTCGCCCGCGAGGACGAGGACGGCTTCTGGTTCATCGTCGACCGGGTCAAGGACATGATCGTCACCGGCGGCTTCAACGTGTTCCCGCGCGAGGTCGAGGACGTCGTGGCCGAGCACCCCGCGGTCGCCCAGGTCGGCGTCATCGGCACCCCGGACGAGAAGTGGGGCGAGGCGGTCACCGCGATCGTCGTGCTCCGCCAGGGCCACGAGCTGACCGAGGCCGTGGTTGCGGAGATCCAGGCGAGCGTCAAGGAGCGCAAGGGTGCCGTGCAGTCGCCCAAGCAGGTGATCGCCGTCGACGCCCTCCCGCTCACCGGGCTCGGCAAGCCCGACAAGAAGGCCCTGCGCGCGCGGTACTGGGCCGGTCAGGGCCGCTCCGTCGGCTGACCGGGACCGGCCGTGCTGGCACGATGTCCGGCATGCGGCTGCGCAACGGCGAGCACGGGTACGGCGTCCTCACCAAGACCCTGCACTGGCTGACCGTCGCCGCGATCGCGGGGCAGTTCACCGTCGGCTACGCGATGGATCCCGACGAGATGTTCGACGACGCGGAGGATCGCCTCGACGAGCTGGAGGAGCGGGCCGAACGAGAGGGCGGGGCGGTGGAGGAGCGCTTCGAGGCCGAGGAGGACCGGCTCGACGACGCGATCGACGCCGCCGAGCGCGACGACGAGTACGCCGGCCTCTCCGACGTCTTCTCCGGTGGCCTCGGCGACGGGCTGAGCCTGCCGGAGGCACATGTCCTGCTCGGGATCACGGTGCTCGTGCTCGGCGTGCTGCGCGTGGCCTGGCGGATCGCGACGCCGCTGCCGCCGTGGGCCGAGCGCCTCACCGAGCGGCGGCGACGGCTCGCGCACCTCACCGAGGTCACCCTGCTGACCCTGATGTTCGTGATCCCGCTGTCCGGGTTCTCGCTGCTGCTCGGAGGCGACGACTGGCTGCCGCTGCACGTGGGCGCGCACCTGCTGTTCTTCGGTGTCCTCGCCGCCCACCTCGTCCTGGTGCTCCGCCACCGCCTGCTCCCTCGGATGTTGTGGTGATCCGGCGCCGCGCCGGCGCCGCCGGCATCGTCGTGACGCTCGCTCTGCTCGCCGGTTGCGGTGACGCAGAGACGCCGGCGCTGATCCAGCCCAGGGACGAGTCGGTGGTCCGGCCCGCGCGGTCCGGTGTGCTGTACGACGAGCCGTTCACGGTGGAGGAGGGGCAGTGGACGATCTCCAGTGGCGACGGCGACGACGAGCCCGACTACGGGCGGTTCTTCGGCTCCGTCGCGGGACGGCTGGCGGCGATCTCCGTTCCTGGTCTCTACGGCCGCTATCGCACCCGGGTCGAGCTCCTGGACGCCGAGCCCGTTCTCCCGGCCTGGTGCGAGGACGTCGCCGAGGTGTCGCTGCTGGCCCAGCCAGCGGACGGCCTGGCCCCGGGCTTCCGGATGTGGAGCCTCGACGATGGACCGGAACGCTTCGCGGTCGAGCCCGGCTGGTACCGGATCCGATACTGCGCCGAGGAGCAGGACGCCGCCGCCGGGCAGGACGAGTTCACCGGCGACGAGTACACCGTGTACGCCGGCCGGCACCTGATCCAGCTCTGGAGGGCCGACCAGGCTCCCGATGCGGTCCTCCGGGCGGGCTCGCGCTGGGCACGGACCCACGCCGGCTGATCCGGCCCGGCGGTCAGCCGGCCAGGAAGGAGTAGCGGACCTCGCGGTCGGCGTTGTCGACGTTGAGGTCGACCAGGCAGAGGCTCTGCCAGGTGCCGAGGAGCAGGCGCCCGCCGGAGACCGGCACGGTGGCGTACGGCGGGACGAGAGCCGGCATCACGTGGGAGCGGCCGTGTCCGCGGCTGCCGTGCCGGTGACGCCAGCGGTCGTCCGCCGGCAGGAGCTCGCTCAGGGCCGCCAGCAGGTCCTCGTCGCTGCCCGCACCCGTCTCGATGATCGCGATGCCCGCGGTGGCATGCGGCACGAAGAGGTGCAGCAGCCCGTCGCCCCGGCCGGCGACGAACTCGCGCGCGTCGGGGGTCAGGTCGAGGACGGCCTCCCGGTCGCCCGTGCGGTACTCCCGGATCTCGGTGTCCATGCCGGCCACCGTAGCCAGGGCGCACCCGGCGGGACGGCTCAGTAGGGCGCCTGGAGATCGGGGAACATGGGGAAGTGGCGCACATTGCGGGTCAGCAACTGTGCTTCCAGGCGGATGGCGGTGGCTGCGATGGCCAGATCGGCTCCGTCGATGCCTCGATGACTGGGCAGCCACGCACGGCCGAGGGAGCCTGCCTCCTCGGACACTGCCTGATCGACGGGGTGCCAGACCAGCGTGTCGAGCAGCCCTCGGGTCGCGGCTTCCTCTGCCGCTCGCATGCCGGCCATGACCTCGAGGCGGGTGATCTCGCTCGCGTGCAGTGCGCCCTGCGCACGCTCGCTCTCCAGCAGTCGGCCGGCCTCCGGTCGGCCGCGTAGGAAGTCGATGAGCACCGAGGTGTCGACCAGTGCCGGCATCAGTCGACGAGCCGCTCTCCGCTGCGCAACCGCTCGACCCACTCCTCGCCGCTGGGGTCGTGATCCCGCCATGACCCGAAGGCCAGGCGCATGGCGACGAGGTCCTCGCCCAGCGAGCGCTCGACGCCGTAGACCTGCTCGACAGCGGAGCGGATCAGCGATGAGATCGAGCGACCCGTGCGCGCGGCCTCGGCGTCGAGGGCGCGCCTCTCCTCCGGGGTGAGGGAGATCTGCGTCCGCTGCATGATGTAAGATTACATCATCTCGCCGGAGTTCAGCTGCCGGTGAAGGAGGGCGCGCGCTTCTCGGCGAAGGCTCGCGGGCCCTCCTTGGCGTCGTTCGAGGAGAAGACGGCGGCGCCGACAGCGGCGTCGTCCGTCCAGCACTCGTCCTCGTGCCGGCCCTCGGAGTCGCGGACGGTCTTGATGATCGCCTGGACGGCGAGCGGCCCGTTGGCGCAGATCAGGTCGGCGATCTCGTGTGCCTTGGCCAGCGCCTCGCCGTCGGGGACGACGTACCCGATCAGGCCGATCTCCTTCGCCTCGGGCGCCTTGAGGTGCCGGCCGGTGAGCAGCAGGTCCATCGCCACGGTGTAGGGCACCTGGCGGGGGAGGCGCACCACTGAGCCACCGAGCGGATAGAGACTCCACTTGGCCTCGGAGACGCCGAACCGCGCGGACTCGCCGGCGACCCTGATG
>CAZTHV010000280.1:0-4788 GCA_964613165.1 uncultured Marmoricola sp. | reverse complement strand
ACCAGTCTCATCGGCGCCTCCTCCCGACTCGTCGTCCCAGGGCCCGTCCCGTGATCACCACCAGGATGCCCGCCGAAGCCACGGCGATCGAGGCGGCGGCCCAGAGGGGCCAGCCCGCGGGCCCGGAGGAGACCGGCTCCAGTGCCGGCGCGGACCCCGTCTTCTCCGGGGAGTCCGCGGACTCCGGCGACGGCGAGGCGGACGCCGGCGCCATCGCGTCGGCGAACGCCTTCGGGAGCTCGATCTGCAGCACCGGCGCGCCCACACCCTCGGAGCTGAGCCGGATCCGGCCGTCCGGCCCGATCGAGACGCCCTCGCCCTGCTCCTGCTCCGGCAGGCCGAACATCCCGACCGGCTTCAGCGACGGGAACTCGAGGACGGCCGCGTTGCCGTAGCCGCGCACCAGCAGATGCCGGCCCCCGGGGAAGAGCGCCGCGTCGGTGGCCCACAGGCCGACCGGGCCGACCTCGCGCAGCCGGTTGACCCGGTCGGCGCGCAGATGCCGCGGGGCGACGTACATCCGACCGCCCAGGATCGCCTTGGAGATCAGGTAGACCCGCCCGTCGTGGACCACCATCGACTCGGCGTCCTGGGCTCCGTTCGGATACACCAGGCGGTACGCCGGCGCGGCGACCGTGCGATCGCCGGGCCGGACCGGCACCCGGTAGACGGTGACGTGGTCGCGGACGCCGCGGTTGTCGCCGATATCGCCGACCCAGACCACGTCCTCGCCACCGGGTGCCAGCGCCTCGGTGTCGACCACCGAGTCGGCGAAGGTGGTCCGCCCGACGGTACGGCCGGTCCGGGAGTCCAGGACGTAGAGCACCGGGTCGCCGCCGGAGTCGTTGACGGTGACCATCGTCGAGCCGAGATCGACCAGTCCACTGGACTCGTCGATCGCCGGGTCGGCGAACGGGAAGACCACCCGGCTCAGCGCGACGATCAGGAGGGCGATCACGAGAGCAGCTCGGCCAGCCGGGGCGTGATCCCCCAGTCCCCGGCCAGGGCGTCGTACTCCTCACGCGATCCGCGGTGGCCGGTGCGGATCGCCCGGATCAGCGTGTTGCGCGGCGTGTGCGCGCTGTCCACGAACTCCACCACGTCCACGCGATATCCCTCCGCGCGCAGCAGCGCCGCCCGGAGCGCATCGGTGAGGGTGTCGGCGAAGCGCTCGCGCAGGATGCCGTCCCGGGTCAGCATCGCGTACGGCGCGGGCGGGCGCTGCCGGCGCAGCTGCCGGGAGATGTCCTTGTGGCAGCACGGCGCGGCCAGGACGACCGGCGCCTCCCAGGCCAGCGCACGGGCGAGCGCGTCGTCGGTGGCGGTGTCGCAGGCGTGCAGCGCGAGCACCACGTGCGGTGGCCGGTCCAGCGTCACGTCCCCGATGCCGGCGACGACGAACTCGGCGTCTCCGGCGACCCGCAGTCGCTCGGCCACCGCGGTGTTGTGGTCGCGGGACTGCTGCTTGACGTCGACGCCGGTGACCCGGACCGGGATGTCCTGCTCGCGCAGCCAGGCGTACGCGGAGAAGGTCAGGTAGGCGTTGCCGCAGCCGAGGTCGACGATCCGCAGCGGATCCGCCTCGGTGGGGTCGACCAGCCCGGCGGCCCGGGCGTCGTCCAGCGCGGCGGAGAGCTCGCGAAGGAACTCCTCGACCTGGCGGTACTTCGCCCGCCGGCTGGGCAGGACCCGGCCGCGGTCGTCGCTGATGCCGAGCTCGGCCAGGACCGGATGGTCCTCGGACAGCAGTCGCGCCTTGGCCCGGTCATGCTCCGGCCGCTGCTCGGCCACCGTCGCGCGGACGGAGACGATCGCCTCGCCGGACTTGGTGACCCGGACCTGGTGATGCTGCGTGGGGGTGTCGAGGTTCCAGTGCCCGAACGGCTCGCCCAGCAGCTCCTCGACGACGGCCGGCACGTCCTCGTGGTTGCTGGTGTGCGCCTGGGTCTCGTCGTAGCGGACCACCTGGAGTCGCCGGCCGGCCTTGAGGTCGACGTACCTCAGCTCGACCCGCCGCCAGGCAGGGCGCGCCCCCTTGCGGCGGCCGGACCCGACCGCGCGCACCAGCGCGGAGTCGTCGAGGATCAGCGCGCGGAGCCGGTCCAGGACCGGTCCCAGTGGCTCGGGCATCAGCGTGTGAGTCTGGCGACGAGGACGATCACGATCAGCCCCACCAGCGCTCCGGTGATGACCAGGCGGCGGTAGTGGGGGTTCACCCGGCCAGTCTAGGAGGGGCCGGTAGGACGTCAGGCAGCGAGCGCCTCGTCGGGGACGGCCTCCATCGGCACCTGGCGAGCCAGCAGCGGGCGGTATCCGCGGAAGCCGTGGAAGAGCACGACCGCCAGGAGGATGCCGAAGATCGACATCGCCCCGCCGCCGATCAGCATCCAGCGGGCGCCGAACGTCGCACCGACCCAGCCGATGACCGGAGCGCCGACCGGCGTACCGCCCATCACCAGCATCATGTAGAGCGCCATCACCCGGCCGCGCATCGCCGGCGTCACGCTCAGCTGCACGGTGGTGTTGGCCGCGTTGAGCATGGTCAGCAGGCACAGTCCGAGGATCGGGCTGACCAGCGCGAAGGTCAGGTACGTCGGCATCAGCCCGAGCACGATCTCCACCGCGCCGAAGGCGAGGCCGGAGAGCACCACCAGCTTCATCCGGGGCCTGCCCACCCGCCGCGCGCCGAGCAGGGCACCTGTCAGCGAGCCGACGGCGAGAGCCGTGCCGAGCACGCCGTACTCCCCCGCTCCCTTGTCGAACACCTGGGTGGCCATCAGTGCCGAGGTCATCTGGAAGTTCATCCCGAAGGTGCCGGCGAAGAAGACCGCGACCAGGATCAGCATCAGATCCGGCCGCCGCCGCACGTAGCCGACGCCGGCGCGGATCATCCCCTTGCCCCGCGGCGCCCGCTCCACCGGCATCAGCGCCCGGGTGTCCATCGCCGAGAGTGCCGAGATCACCGCGAGGTAGGAGAACCCGTTGACGACGATCACCAGACCGGTGGCGACGACGCCACCGCCGAGTATGGCGATCATGCCGCCCGAGATCGCCGGGCCGATCAACCGGGCCAGGTTGAAGGACGCCGAGTTGAGACCGACCGCGTTGGCCAGGTCGTCGGCGCCGACCATCTCGCTGACGAAGGACTGTCGGGCCGGGGCGTCGAAGGCCGAGCCGATACCGAAGACGAAGGCCAGCGAGAAGACCATCCACGGCTCGACGACGCCGGCGATCGCCAAGGCGCCGAGCGCCAGCGAGGAAACGCCCATCCACGCCTGGGTCAGCTGGAGCAGCCGGCGCTTGGACATCCGGTCGGCCACCAGCCCGGCGTACGGCGAGAACAGCAGGATCGGCAGGAACTGCAGACCGGTGGTGATGCCCAGCGCGGTGCTGGCCTCGGCCGCGCTACCCGCGTGCAGCTGCAGGACCAGCCAGTCCTGCGCGATCCGTTGCATCCAGGTGCCGGTGTTGGACACCACACCACCGAGGGCATAGAGCCGGTAGTTGCGGATGCGGAGCGCGCGGAAGGTAGGACTCAATCGGTACTCGCCAGTCCCTCGATGATCGGAGTTGCCCGGCGCAGCAGATCCCGCTCCTCGGGCGTCAGCTTCTTCAGCTCGCGGGCCAGCCAGGCGTCGCGCCGGCGACGGTCGGCCAGCAGGGTCTCGCGGCCCTTGTCCGAGATCGACACGAGCACGATCCGTCCGTCGGACTCCGAGGCCCGGCGGACGACGTATCCGCCGTCCTCCAGACAACTCACCGTGCGGGTCATCGACGGGGGCTGGACGCGCTCGCAGGCCGCCAGCCGGCCGATGGTGGTGTCGCCCTCGCGGATCAGCGCGCCAAGCACGCCGATCGCTCCGATGCTGAGCTGGTTGTCGGGGTCTCGCTCACTGCGCAGCCTGCGGGCCAGGCGCGTGATGCTCACCCGGAGTTGGCTGGCCAGCCCCGCGTCGGTGCGGGCTACTACTTCGGCTGTGGGCATGTCCTTAGTCTACCTCATTAGCAATGCTAAGCAAATCGGCGTTCCTCTGCGCCATGAAGCGCCGAGGCGCCGCGGACGTCCTCTCCGGACATCCGCGGCGCCTCGTCGGCTCCTGATCAGGTCAGGTCAGCCAATTGGTGATCGGGTGAATGCCGAAGTACACCAGGAACAGCGCGGCGACGATCCACATCAGGACGTGCACCTGGGCGGCCTTGCCCCGGACGGCCTTGATCAGCACGTAGGCCACGAAGCCGGCCCCGATGCCGACGGTGATCGAGTAGGTGAACGGCATCAGCACGATCGTCAGGAACGCCGGGATGGCGATCTCCAGGTCGTCCCACTCGATGCCCTTGACCTGCTGCATCATCAAGAAGCCCACCAGCACCAGAGCCGGCACCGCCGCCTCGCTCGGGATGATGTTCACCAGCGGGGCGAACACGATCGAGAGCAGGAAGAGGCAGCCGGTCACCACCGACGCGAGACCGGTGCGCGCGCCCTCGCCGACACCAGAGGCGGACTCGATGTAGGAGGTGTTGGACGAGACGCCCGCGGCGCCACCGGCCACGGCCGCGATCGAGTCGACCACCAGGATGCGCTCGGTGCTGGGGGGCACGCCCTCCTCGTCGAGCAGGCCGGCCTCGGCGCCGATCGCCGTCATCGTGCCCATCGTGTCGAAGAAGTCGGCCAGCATCAGGCTGAAGACCAGCAGCAGCGCGGTGACCACGCCGAGCGACTCGAAGGAGCCGAGCAGGTTGAACTGGCCGAGGGTGCCGAAGTCGGGGGTGTCCACGATCTTGTCCGGC
>CAZTHV010000279.1:2059-4798 GCA_964613165.1 uncultured Marmoricola sp. | reverse complement strand
CAGGGCTCCCAGTACGACGGCAGCGGCAATCTCAACGACTGGTGGACCCCTGCGGACAAGGAGGCGTTCGAGCTGCGGTCCAAGGCGCTCATCGAGCAGTACGACGCCTTCGAGCCGCGCGGCCTGCCCGGGGAGCACGTCAACGGCGCGCTCACCGTCGGGGAGAACATCGGCGACCTCGGCGGGCTGACCATCGCGCACAAGGCGTACCTGATCTCGCTGGGCCCGAGCTCCGGGGGTGACCAGCCCGTGCCCGAGCGCGACGGGCTGACCGGGCTGCAGCGGCTCTTCCTCAACTGGGCCTACGTATGGCGAACCAAGCGCCGCAAGGAGCTGGACCTGCAGTACCTCACCACCGACCCGCACAGCCCGCCGGAGTTCCGGGCCAACATCGCCCGCAACCTCGACGAGTTCCACGAGGCGTTCGGCACCGAGCCGGGCGACGGCCTCTGGCTCGACCCCGAGCGGCGCGTCCGGATCTGGTGACCCGGGCGATGAGCGGGCCCCGACTCGCCGCCGAGCGGGGGTCGCCGGCGGCCGATCGGCTCCCAACGCGATGACCTGACCGATGACTCCAACCCACGACTCAACCGAGGAGAGCCGATGACCTTCGAGCCCGATGTGATCAGTGCCGTCCTGGCGCACATGAACGGCGACCACACCGACGACAACCTGCTGATCGCCCGTGCCTTCGGGCAGCCCTCCGCCGCCACCGCGCGGATGACCGGACTGGACGCCACCAGTGGGCACTGGGAGGTCGAGGCCGGCGGCGAGCTCGTCGAGCTGCGAGTGCCGTGGCCGGGCGGTCCGATCGCCGAGCGACCGGAGATCCGCCGCGAGGTCGTCGCCCTCTACGACGCTGCCTGCGAGCGCCTCGGCGTCACCCCTCGCCCTCACGACTGACCGGTTCGCCTCCACAGCAGGCTCTGTCGAGGGCTTCTCCACAGACTCTCCCGCCCGCCTCGTCCACCCGTCAATTCCCTGGCATGGTCGAACCCGTTGGGCCATACTGAGGAGGTGGGCATCATGGATCCGCAGACCTGGACGATCATCGGCGTCAACGCCGCGGTCGTGTTCGCGGTGGTGCGCATCGAGACGGTCGTCACGATCCGGGAGATCCGATCGTTGCTCGGTGGAGTCATCGCGCGGATGGACGCGCGGGCAGCGTTGAAGGATCGGGGCGAGCTCGATCGCCGACTGAGCGCGCTCGAGGACGACATGCGTCTGGTCAAGGCCAGGCTCATCGGTGCGGCGTAGGCCGGTCGGCGCTGTCGACCCGCCCTGCTAGACATGCACCCATGACCGCCGCCGCACCGACCCTGGACCGGGAGCAGGCGCGGGTGGATGCGGAGCGGCACCTGCGGGCGCTGGTCGGGCGGGAGGACGCGCGGCTCTACGACGACCAGTGGGCGGCGATCGAGGCGCTGGTGCTGGACCGGCGGCGGGCTCTGGTGGTGCAGCGCACCGGGTGGGGCAAGTCGGCGGTGTACTTCGTCGCGACGGCGCTGCTGCGCGAGGCCGGCGCCGGCCCGACGGTGATCGTCTCGCCGCTGCTGGCCCTGATGCGCAACCAGATCGAGGCTGCGGAGCGGGCCGGCATCCGCGCGGCCACGATCAACTCGACCAACCTGGAGCAGTGGGAGGAGATCCACCGCCAGATCGCCGCGGGCGAGATCGACGTCCTGCTGGTCAGCCCGGAGCGGCTCAACAACCCGGGCTTCCGCGACGAGGTGCTGCCCCGCCTCACCGCGACCGCCGGCCTGCTGGTCATCGACGAGGCACACTGCATCTCCGACTGGGGTCACGACTTCCGGCCCGACTACCGCCGCATCCGGCAGATGCTGACCGACCTCCCCGCCGGCATTCCGGTGCTCGCCACCACCGCGACCGCCAACGCTCGGGTCACCCGCGATGTCGCCGAACAGCTGGGGTCGGATGTCCTCGTCCTCCGTGGGTCCCTCGATCGCGAGTCGCTCTGCCTGGCGGTGGTCCGGCTCGACCGCCCCGAGGAGCGGCTCGCCTGGCTGGCCGAGCACCTGGGCGATCTGCCCGGATCCGGCATTGTCTACACGCTCACCGTCGCGGCCACCCAGGAGATCGCCGACCACCTGCGATCACACGGCCACGCCGTCGCGGCGTACTCCGGCCAGACCGAGCCCACCGAGCGCCTCGCCCTTGAGCAGGACCTCCTCGCCGGCCGGCTCAAGGCGCTGATCGCCACGAGTGCGCTGGGGATGGGCTTCGACGCCAGGCTCGGCTTCGTCGTCAACGTCGGGGCTCCCGCCTCCCCGGTCGCCTACTACCAGCAGGTCGGCCGCGCCGGCCGTGGCCTGCCCGACGACGCCCAGGCGCCGGTCGTGCTGCTCCCGGCGTACGAGGACCAGGAGATCTGGCGCTACTTCGCCTCACTCGCCTTTCCGCCCGAGCAGCACGTCCGCACGACGCTCGCCGCGCTGGAGGGGGACCGGCCGCTGTCGACCGCGGCGCTGGAGACCCACGTCGACCTGACCCGGACCCGGCTGGAGACCATGCTCAAGGTGCTCGACGTCGACGGCGCCGTCCGCCGGGTCCGGGGCGGCTGGATCGCCACCGGCCGGCCGTGGGAGTACGACCAGGAGCGCTATGACCGGGTCGCCGAGGCACGGGCGGCGGAGCAGCGCTCGATGCTGGAGTACGTCGCCACCCGGGGCTGCCGGATGCGCTTCCTGCGCGAGGCGCTGGACGATCCGGAGGCCGCCG
>CAZTHV010000279.1:0-2049 GCA_964613165.1 uncultured Marmoricola sp. | reverse complement strand
AGCGCTCGCTGGACGACGACACCGCTGTGCCGTGCGGGCGCTGCGACAACTGCGGCGGCGTCGCGGTGCCGGCGACCGTCTCCAGCGACGGCGCCGCCGAGGCCGCCGACCGGCTCTCCCGGCCGGGCGTCCTGCTGGAGCCGCGGCGGATGTGGCCCACGGCGCTCACCACGCTCGGCCTGGACCTCAAGGGCAAGATCGCCGACGGCGCCGAGGAGGGCCGGGTGGTCGCGCGGCTGACCGACCTCGGGCTCGGCCAGGCGCTGCGCGACCTCCTCCGGCCCGGCAGGGAGGATCAGGAGGTTCCGGTCCCGTTGGTCCGTGGCGTGATCGCGATGCTGGCCGAGTGGCGACCGGAGCCCGACGCGATCGTCGGCTTCGAGTCGCGGACGCATCCGGTGTTGGTCGGCAGTCTGGTCGACGGGCTCTCCCGGCACCTCGGTGTCCCGGTGCTGGGCCGTGTCGAGATCGCCGACGACACCGTCGCTCCCGGCCAGGGCGCCACCAACTCCGCGCAGCGGATCGCCGCGGTGAGCCGCCGCGCCACCCTGCGGGTCGAGGGTGCCGACGGTCGCCGGGTGCTGCTGGTCGATGACCTGGTGGTCACCGGATGGTCGATGACGCTGGCAGCGCACTGGCTGCGTCGGGCCGGCGCTTCGGCAGTTCTCCCGCTGGCACTCGCCACCGAGCGCTAGCTAGCTCGCGGCCAGCCGGACGCCCTGCTCGATCGCCCGCTTGGCGTCCAGCTCGGCGGCCACGTCGGCCCCGCCGATCAGGTGGGCCGTGCGCCCGGCGGCGACCAGCTCGTCGTACAGCCCCCGCACCGACTCCTGCCCGGCGCAGACGACCACGTGGTCGCACTCGACCAGCACCGGCTTGCCGCCGACGGTGAGGTGCAGCCCGGCGTCGTCGATGCGCTCGTACGTCGCCCCGCTGATCTGCTGGACGCCGGCCTGCCGCAGCACGGCACGGTGCGCCCAGCCCGAGGTCTTCCCCAGGCCACGGCCGATGATCGAGGTCTTGCGCTGGATCAGCGTCACCGCGCGCACCGGCGTCCGTGGCGACGGCGGCATCAGCCCGCCGGGTTGGCCGGCCTGGTCGCCGACGCCCCAATGGGCCAGCCACTCGTCGGTGGTCTCGCTCGGGTCGTGGGTCAGCCAGTGCGAGACGTCGACGCCGATGCCGCCGGCGCCGATCACCGCGACGCGCCGGCCGGGGACGACGTGGCCGGCGAGCGCGTCGGCGTAGGAGACGACCGAGGGATGGCCGATGCCGGGGATCGCCGGGATCCGCGGCGAGACGCCGGTCGCGACGACCACCTCGTCGAAGCCCGCCATCGACGCGACGGAGGCCGCCGTGCCCAGCCGGACGTCCACGCCGAGCACCTCCAGCCGGCGGCGGTAGTAGCGCAGCGCCTCGGCGAAGTCCTCCTTGCCGGGGATCCGCATCGCCAGCCGGAACTGTCCACCCAGCTCGTCGGACTTCTCGAAGAGCGTCACCCGATCGCCGCGCTCGGCGTACGACGTGGCCGCGGCCAGCCCGGCGGGCCCGCCGCCGACGACGGCGACGAACCGCGGTCGCGGCACCGGGGTGAGCACCAGGGTGGTCTCCCGTCCGGCGCGCGGGTTGAGCAGGCAGGAGGCGTGCTTGTTGGAGAAGACGTGGTCCAGGCACGCCTGGTTGCAGGCGATGCAGGTGATGATCTCGTCCGCGCGCTCGGTGGCGGCCTTGTTGACGAAGTCGGGGTCGGCCAGCAGCGGCCGAGCCATCGACACCAGGTCGGCGGTGCCGGTGGCGATCAGCTCCTCGGCCAGCTCGGGGGGTGTTGATCCGGTTCGAGGCGCACACCGGGATCGACACCTCGCCGCGCAGTCGCCGCGTGGTCCAGGTCCACGCGCCGCGTGGTACCTGCGTGATGATCGTCGGCACTCGCGCCTCGTGCCAGCCGATGCCGGTGTTGAGCACGGTGGCGCCGGCCTCCTCGACCAGCTTGGCGAGCGTGACCACCTCCTCCCAGGTCTGGCCGCCCTCGACCAGGTCCAGCAGCGA
>CAZTHV010000278.1:4446-4807 GCA_964613165.1 uncultured Marmoricola sp. | reverse complement strand
GCTCAGGACCGTGGGACGCCAGCGAGCCGCGACCGCGCCGGGAGACCATCCAGGTCGGCACCACCGAGCCCGGCGGGGTGATCTGGGCCAGCGTGAGCACCATCGCGGCGCTGAGCCGCCGGCGCCAGCTCGTCTGACCGCTCGTCCGATCGGGCGTCGCCGACCGGAGCACGGCAGGATGGGCCCATGGAGCCCGAGCACAGTGCCCGTGCGGCCGATCCGGCCGACGAGGTCGTCGAGATCTGTCGAGACCTGATCCGGATCGACACCACGAACACCGGCGACGACAGCGGTCCGGGGGAGCGCGCCGCGGCCGAGCACGTCGCCGCGCTGCTCGACGAGGTCGGCATCGAGGCCGAGC
>CAZTHV010000278.1:0-4436 GCA_964613165.1 uncultured Marmoricola sp. | reverse complement strand
GTCGCGCGCTGGGGCGGCCAGCAGGATGGCCAGCGGGGCGAGCCGGTACTGCTGCACGGGCACCTCGACGTGGTGCCGGCCGACGCCGCCGACTGGCGCATCCCCCCGTTCTCCGGCGAGATCGCCGACGGCATGGTCTGGGGCCGTGGCGCGGTCGACATGAAGGACTTCGACGCGATGCTGCTGGCGACCGTGCGCGACCGCGTCCGTGGTGGCCGGGTGCCCGAGCGGCCCTACGTGCTCTGCTTCACCGCCGACGAGGAGGCGGGCGGGCTTCTCGGCGCCAAGCACCTGGTCGAGCACCGGCCCGAGCTCTTCGCGGACTGCACGACGGCGATCGGAGAGGTGGGCGGCTTCAGCACGACGGTCCGCGGGCGGCGGATCTACCTGATCGAGACCGCGGAGAAGGGCATGGCCTGGCTGCGGCTGACCACTCGTGGCCACGCCGGACACGGATCGATGCGCCACCCCGACAATGCGGTCGGCCGGCTCGCGGCGGCGGTCGCCCGGATCGCCCAGCACGACTGGCCGGTGCGGCTGACCCCGACCATGGAGGTGCTCCTCGCGGCCGTGGCAGAGCTGGCCGGCACTACCGCGACCCCGGACAACGCCGAGGCGCTGATCGAGGAGTTCGGCTCCGCGGCCAGGATGCTCGGCGCGGCCATCCAGAACACCGCCAACCCGACGATGCTGGCCGCCGGCTACAAGGTGAACGTGGTGCCCGGCAGCGCGAGCGCGCGGGTGGACGGGCGGTTCCTGCCCGGGTACGAGGACGAGTTCTGGGACACCCTCGCCCGTCTTGCCGGACCGGACGTCGAGATCGGCCGCGACGTCCACATGGGTGCCCTGGAGACCTCGTACGACGGCCCGGTGGCCGACGCGATCACGGCGGCGCTGCTGGCCGAGGACCCGGACGCGATCGTGGCGCCGTACCTGATGAGCGGGGGGACCGACGCCAAGCACTGGTCCACACTGGGGATGCGCTGCTTCGGCTTCGCGCCGCTGCGACTGCCGGCTGACCTGGACTTCACCGGGCTCTTCCACGGCGTGGACGAGCGAGTGCCGGTCGACTCGCTGCGTTTCGGCGCACGGGTCTTCGACCGCTTCCTCGACGAGCTCGACAAGTAGCCGTCAGACGGGCAGCCAGTCGAGCCGCTGCCGGATGATCTTGCGGCGCAGGACCACGCGGCGAGTGCCATCGGGGGTGATCCGCACCCGGTCCAGCTCCCAGCCGCCGTGCTCGGCCCGCTCGACCAGCAACCGGGTCACCGCGCTCCTGGAGTGCTCCCGCGACAGCGTGAACCGGTCGAACTCGTACTCCACCCCGGGGCGCAGCGCCCTCGGTCGTGGTGCCGTCAGCCGGCTCACCGATCGACCGTCCTCATGGGGCCTCCGGGCCGGAGACGTCGTCCAGAGCGGTGACGATCTCCTCCGGCAGCGTGCACTCCTCGACCAGTAGCGACGCCTTGAGCTGGTCGGCGGTCCGGGCGCCGACGATCGGCGCGGCGACGCCGGGCCGATCGCGCACCCAGGCCAGCGCCACCTCCAGTGGCGACCAGCCGAGGCCCTCGCCGGCGCGGGCGACGGCCTCGACGATGCGCGACGAGCGCTCGCCGAGGTGCCGCCCCACGAAGGACGCGAGATGCGCCGAGGCCGCCCGGGAGTCGGCGGGCGTGCCGCCGCGGTACTTGCCGGTGAGGACGCCGCGGCCGAGTGGCGACCAGGGCAGGATGCCGAGCCCGAGGGCCCGCGCCGCGGGGATCACCTCGCGCTCGGCCTCGCGGGCCAGCAGCGAGTACTCGACCTGGTTGGACGCCAGGACCGCCCGTCCGGGCACGGCGGCCTGCCACGTCGCGGCCTGGGCGCTCTGCCAGCCGTTGTAGTTGGATATCCCGGCGTACGCCGTGCGTCCGGTGCTCACCGCGTAGTCCAGCGCGCCGAGCGTCTCCTCAAGCGGGGTGTCGTCGACCCAGGTGTGCACCTGCCAGAGATCGACGTGGTCGACCTGCAGCCGGCGCAGGGACTCGTCCAGGGAGCGGATCAGGAAGCCGCGGGAGGCGTTGGTCTCCCGCTCGCCGCGCAGCCGGCCGATCCCGGCCTTGGTGGCCAGCACGATCTCCTCGCGCGGCACGACGTCGCCCAGAAGCGACCCGATGACCCGCTCGGAGTCGCCGTTGGCGTAGCCGGCAGCGGTGTCCAGCAGCGTCCCGCCCGCGGCGACGAAGGCCACCAGCTGGTCGCGGGCCTCGTGCTGGTCGGTGTCGCGGCCCCAGGTCATCGTGCCCAGACCCAGCCGAGAGACCTTCAGGCCCGAGCCGCCCAGGTGACGCTGTTGCATGGCCACACGGTAGCCACCGGCCTCCCCGGAGACGGATCCGGCTCGCCGTAGGCTGTCTCCCCGTGACCGACGCCGTCGACTACCTGCAGGCCGCGCTTCTCGGAGTCCTCCAGGGCCTCACCGAGTTCCTGCCGGTCTCCAGCAGCGCGCACCTGCGCATCTTCCCCGAGCTGGCCGGCTGGGGCGATCCGGGCGCGGCGTTCACGGCGGTGATCCAGATCGGCACCGAGGTGGCCGTGCTGCTCTACTTCCGCCGCGACATCTGGCGGATCGCCGTCGCGTGGCTGCGGTCCCTGGTCAAGCCGGACTATCGGGGCCAGCTCGACGCCCGGATGGGCTGGTACGTCATCATCGGGTCGATCCCGATCGTCGTGCTCGGCGTCCTCTTCAAGGACCGGATCGAGTCCGAGGCCCGCAACCTGTGGATCGTGGCCACGATGCTGATCGCCTTCGGCGTCGTGCTGGGCATCGCCGACCGGGTCGGGCGGGTCGACCGGAGCGAGCGCAGTCTCGGCCTGCGCGACGGCGTGCTGATGGGATTGGCCCAGGCACTGGCGCTGATCCCCGGGGTGTCCCGCTCCGGCGCGACCATCTCGATGGGCCGGCTGCTCAACCTGGACCGAGCGGCCGCGACCCGCTTCGCCTTCCTGCTGGCGATCCCGGCGGTGGTCGGCGCCGGTCTCTTCGAGCTGCCGTCGATCCCGCACGGCGAGAACAGCTACGGCTGGGGACCGACGATCGTGGCGACCGTGGTCTCCTTCGTCGTCGGGTACGCCGCCATCGCCTGGCTGCTGCGCTACGTCACCACGCGGTCGTACGCGCCGTTCGTGGTCTACCGCATCGGGCTGGGCGCGGTCGTGCTGGTGCTGCTCTGGACCGGCGTGCTCACCGGCTGAGCTCACAGCCAGCCGGAGCGGCGCGCGATGATCCAGATCGCCAGCGAGCTGCCCAGCATCAGCAGCAGCGCCAGCGGGTAGCCGAGCAGCCAGTGCAGCTCGGGCATGTGGGTGAAGTTCATCCCGTAGATGCCGGCGATCAACGTCGGGGCCGCGATCAGCCCGACGGCGGCGGAGATCTTGCGCATGTCGTCGTTCTGCTGCACCGAGATCTGGGCGAGGTGCGCGTCGAAGGCACTGCTGAGCAGATCGTCGAGGCCGTCGATGGTGTCGGCGACCCGGTTGAGATGGTCGGCCACGTCGCGGAAGTACGGCGCGCCGGCGATGTCGATGCCGCGGGCGGCGCCCTGGGCGAAGCGGTTGATCGGGTCGCGCAGCGGGAAGACCGCGCGCCGCATCTCCGCCAGCTCCCGCTTGAGCACGTAGATCCGCTCCGCGTCGCGGGTGCGCCGGTTGCTGAACACCGACGCCTCGACCTCGTCGCCGTCCTCCACCACGGCGTCGGCGACCTCGGCGTACTGGTCCACCACCAGGTCGCAGATCTGGTAGACCACCGCCGACGGCCCGTGCTGGAGGACCTTCTGGGTGCTCTCCAGGGAGACCCGGGCCTCGTGCAGGGAGCTGCCCTGGCCGTGACGGACCGAGACGACGAAGTCCTCGCCGACGAAGAGGCTGATCTCGCCGGTCTCCACGGCGTCGTCCGCGTCGACGTACCAGAGCGTCTTGAGCACCAGGAAGAGCGAGTCGGCGTAGCGCTCCAGCTTGGGCCGCTGGTGCGCGCGCAGCGCGTCCTCGACCGCCAGGGGATGCAGGCGGTAGAGCTCGGCCACCGCCTCCAGCTCCGCTTCGGCGGGCTCGAAGAGCCCGACCCAGACGAAGTCACCGGGCTCGGTGGCGGTGGCGCGAACCCCGGTGAGATCGTCCGTGGACAGACCGCTGGGCACCCGCCGACCGGATCGGTAGAGGGCGTTGTCGACGATCACGGGACCCACGCTAGGTCGCCCTACCGGCGCCGGTGCGTAGGCTCGCCCTCGTGCCGACCCTGATCCTGGCCCGCCACGGCCGCACCGAGGCGAACGCCACCGGCCTGCTGGCGGGCCGGACTCCGGGCGTCGTCCTCGACGAGACCGGCAGGTCGCAGGCCGAGGCCACCGCGCTCCGGCTGCGCGGACTGACACTGGCCGCGGCGGTGACCAGCCCGT
>CAZTHV010000277.1:0-4853 GCA_964613165.1 uncultured Marmoricola sp. | reverse complement strand
GCCAGCCACGCAAGCAGCTCGACGCCTGGCAGGCGTGGGCCAAGCAGCGCGGCGCCCGCGGGCTGGCCTATGTGCTGGTCCAGGAGGACGGCACGCTCGGCGGTCCGGTCGCCAAGAATCTCTCCGAGACCGAGCTCGCCGGGCTGGCCGCGCATGTGGGGGCCGTGCCGGGTGACTGCGTGTTCTTCGGCGCCGGCGCGCCCAAGTCCTCCCGTGCGCTGCTCGGCGCCGCGCGCCTGGAGATCGGCCGTCGCTGCGGGCTGATCGACGAGGACGCCTGGAGCTTCCTGTGGGTCGTCGACGCACCGCTCTTCGAGCCGGCCGACGAGGCCACGGCGGCCGGCGACGTGGCGGTGGGCTCCGGCGCGTGGACGGCGGTGCACCACGCCTTCACCAGCCCCCAGGACCTGGAGACCTTCGACACCGACCCGGGCAACGCCCTGGCCTGGGCCTACGACATCGTCTGCAACGGCAACGAGATCGGCGGCGGATCGATCCGTATCCACCGTGAGGACGTCCAGAAGCGCGTCTTCGCGATCATGGGCATCGACGAGGCCGAGGCGGAGGAGAAGTTCGGCTTCCTCCTGGAGGCGTTCGAGTACGGCGCGCCGCCGCACGGCGGCATCGCGTTCGGCTGGGACCGGATCTGCGCGCTGCTGAGTCGCTCCGAATCGATCCGCGACGTGATCGCGTTTCCCAAGAGCGGCGGTGGGTTCGACCCGCTGACCGCAGCTCCTGCGCCCATCTCGCCCGAGCAGCGAAAGGAAGCCGGGGTCGACGCCAGTCCGCAAGACAATTGACCGCATTGTGGAGATGTCCGGAAGTTCCGCGATTGGTACGTTATGGACGCGACCTGCCGGGTGACGTCATGGCTAGGTTGGCCTACGGTGACCCAGTCATGACCTATCGCAACGTCACAGGGGTGCGATGAGCTCGCAGCAGATCGAGCAGCTCGACGACGTCGGGGCGCTGACTCCTGTCGATCCGGTGGCTCACGAGATCGCCGGCAGGTCGCCACTGCGCATCGCGGCCGAGCGGCTGCGCCGCGACAAGGTGGCCATGGCGTCACTCGTGGTGGTGCTGTTCTTCGTGCTCATCGCCGTGTTCGCGCCGCTGATCGCGCGCGCGTTCGGCGTCACCACCGAAGTCCCCTCGGCCTGCGAGGTGCTCAACTGCAACGCGGCCTCCAGCACCTACGGCCTGCCCAAGGCCGGCCCGCCGGTCAACGGCTTCGACCCCGGCCACCCGTTCGGGATCGCGCCGAAGAGCGGCACGGACAACCTGGCCTACTGGCTCTACGGCGCCCAGACCTCGCTGCTCATCGCCTTCGCGGCCGCGGTCGCGTCCACGCTCATCGGCATCACCCTGGGCCTGATCGCCGGCTATGCCGGCGGACTGGCCGACCGGGCGATCAACTTCGTGATCGACCTGTTCCTCTCGATTCCGTTCCTGCTGGCCGCGCTCTGCCTGGCGCCGATCCTGCTCGACCGCTTCCTCACCGACCCCGAGGGCCTGGGGCGCGCGCAGCTGATCGCACTGGTGATCATCCTGTCCGTCTTCGGCTGGATGTACCTCGCCCGCCTGATCCGCGGCGAGGTGCTCTCGATCCGCGAGCGCGAGTACGTCGAGGCCGCGCGCCAGATCGGCATGCCGCCGCGGCTGATCCTGAGCCGGGAGATCCTGCCCAACCTGGTCGCGCCGATCGTGGTGGCGTTCTCGCTGGCGCTGCCGGCGTACGTCACCGCCGAGGCCGGTCTGTCCTACCTCGGGATCGGCGTCACCGGCCGTCCCTCGTGGGGCCAGACGATCAACGCGGCGACCTCCTACTACGACGTCTACGCGCTCTACCTGTGGGAGCCGCTGCTGGGCATCGTGATCCTGGTGGTCGCGCTGAACCTGCTGGGGGACGCGATCCGAGACGCACTGGACCCGAAGACGCGGCGCTAGCCGCACAGACCTGGACCGGCAACGGTCACGGAAAGCGGTCGCGGGGCATCCGCCCCCGACCGAAGTTGAAGGAAGGGAAGGCCGAGATCTGATGAGACTCAGGAAGCCACTTGCGGTGATCGCCGCCGGCGCCCTTGCCGCGTCCCTGGCCGCCTGCGGCGGCGGGGGCAAGGACGACAACGGCAAGGACGACGCGTCATTCCAGGCTGGAGGCGACGCCGGCTCCGCAAAGGACCCCGATGCCACCGGACCGGCCCAGCCCGTCGACGGCGCCGCCAAGGGCGGCGTCGTCACCGTGCAGATCCCCAGCCCTGACCCGGGCCCGGCGACCCTCGATCCCACCGCCGGCTGGGCGGTGACCGCGAACTCGATCCTCCAGGACCTGGTGCTCCGCTCGCTGACCACCTTCCGCCAGGACCGGGAGACCGGCCAGATGGTGCTGGTGCCCGACCTGGCGACCGATCTGGGCCGTCCGAACCAGGACTTCACCGAGTGGACCTTCACGCTGAAGGACGGCATCAAGTACGACAACGGCAAGCCGGTCACCGCCGACGACATCGCCTGGGGCATCAAGCGCTCCTTCGACGGCAACAACGGCACCAAGGGTGCCGGCATCGCCGGCCCCGGCACCGAGTACTCCGCCGCCTACTTCCTCGGCGGCGACAAGTACAACGGCCCCTACGACGAGTCCACCGCCGGCAAGGAGTTCGAGGGCGTCGCCGTCAGTGGCAACGACATCACCATCAAGATGTCCAGGCCGTTCCCGGACATGGACTACTGGGGCTCCTTCATGGCCATGGGCCCGGTCCCGGTCGGCAACGTGAGCAAGCCGCCGAAGTACGGCAACCAACCGTGGGCGACCGGCCCGTACAAGGTCGAGTCGTTCAGCTCGGAGAAGCAGCTGACCCTGGTCCGCAACGACCAGTGGGACCCCGCCACCGACCCGGCGCGCAACGCCTACCCGGACCGGTGGGTCTTCAAGTTCGACCTGGACCCCTCGGCCACCGACGAGCTGCTGATCAGCGACAACGCCGAGGCCCAGACCTCGCTGAGCACCAGCCTGCTGGCGGAGAACTACGCCAAGGCCAAGACCGCTCTCGGCGAGCGGCTGGTCCAGGGCAGCACCCCCTGCACCCAGTTCACCGCCCCCGACGTGGACAAGATCACCGACGTCCGGATCCGCCAGGCCATCGGCTACGCCTATCCCTACGAGGACGCCTGGTCGGCAGCCGGCTACGTGGTGGGCGTGACCCGGGTGCCGGGCAACGCGATGCTCCCGCCGGGCATGGTCGGCCGCAAGGAGTTCGGTCCGGTCAACGGCGAGCAGGTCGTCCACGACACCGAGAAGGCCAAGAAGCTGCTCGAGGAGGCCGGTGTCGAGCCGAACAGCTACAAGCTGACCTGGGTCTACAAGGCCGGTGACGCTCAGGCCAAGGCCGCCGCGGACCAGCTGGCCAAGGCCTACAAGGACGCGGGCTTCGTGCCGAATCCGCTGTCCTACGACGGCAGCCTGTACGACGTGTGGACCGCCGCCCCCGACGACGACACGGCTGCCGGCCGCCTCGGCAGGGAGACCAACATCGACGGTGTCGCCTGGTGTGCGGACTGGCCCTCGGGTCTGACCTTCCTGCCGCCGCTGCTGCGGACGGATGCGACGTACAACACCTCGCACTTCACCGACAAGGAGGCCGACGCCCGGATGGACGAGATCCCCTCGCTCCCGCTCGATGAGCAGCCGGGTGCCTGGGCGGATCTCGACAAGGAGATCACCACGAAGCACTACCCGATGGTGAACGTGGGCTACATCAACCAGCTGTCCGCCTACGGCTCCAGGATCGGCGGCTACACCCACGACACTCAGATCGGTGCCCCGAACTACCGGGACATCTTCGTCAAGCAGTGACCCGAGCCCGGCTGAGCCCACAATGAGGCTGGGCCCAGCGTGACAGCACAGTGTGACCCTCGTGTCGGGTGGGGCCCGGTGGCCGCCACGGGCCCCACCCGACACGACCACCGGGGCTGAGCAGGCACGAGTCCAGGACCAGGGAGGACATGTGTTCGCCTACATCGTCAAACGGGCGATCTCCGGTGCCGTGGTGATCATCCTGGTGTCGATGTCGGTCTTCGCGCTCTTCTGGTTCGGCCCGCGCAACCCCGCCGCACCGCTGTGCCAGCAGGACCTCAAGATCCGGTGCACCAAGGCGGCGCTCGACTCCTACACCGAGCAGATGGGCTACAACGACAACGTTGTCCGCCAGTACGGCCTGTGGGCGAAGGGCATCTTCGTGGGTCGCGAGATCGACCTCGGTGCCGACGTCTACCAGTGCAAGGCGCCCTGCCTGGGCATCAACTACCGCACCAAGAAGCCGGTCACCGAGGAGTTTGCCGACCGGTTCCCGGCGACGGTCAGCCTGGCCGTGGGCGGCGCCGCTCTCTACCTGATCGTCGGCGTCGGCGTCGGCATCATGGCGGCCCGAAGACGTGGCACCGCGGCGGACCGCGCCCTGGTCGCGGGGACCCTGGTGATGAGCTCGGTGCCCTACTATCTGGTCGCGCTGCTGGCCTACATCTACCTGGTCATCCAGCTCGACCTCTTCCCGAGCACCGGCTATCACAGCCCGCTGGACAGCCCCTCGGCGTGGTTCGCCGGCCTCTTGCTGCCCTGGCTGGTGCTCGGCCTCTACGGCTCGACCTCCTACACCCGCTTCTCCCGCGGCTCCATGGTGGAGACCCTGGGGGAGGACTACATCCGCACGGCCAGGTCCAAGGGGCTCGCCGAGCGGACCGTGGTGATGAAGCACGCGCTGCGGGCCGCCATCGTGCCGGTGGTGACCATCTTCGGCCTCGACTTCGCCACGCTGCTGGCCGGGACGATCTTCACCGAGCGGATCTTCGATCGAGACGAT
>CAZTHV010000276.1:0-4898 GCA_964613165.1 uncultured Marmoricola sp. | reverse complement strand
TGTGCACCTTCCGCCTCGACGAGGCCGTTCCGCTGTGCGACCTCGATGACGCTCAGACCCTCCTCGACCACGGGATGCGGCCCACCCAGGTCGTCACCCGCAACCATCCCTACACCCAGGCCCAAGCGCTGAGAGTCTTCCAAGAGGTCAACGGCGGCGGCAGCCGCCGCTGGGCCGGCCTGCGCTGGTGGTCCGTCCACCGCCCGCAGTGGGCCTTGGTGCTGCTGTGGGATCCGCCGGGCGAGGATCCGCGGCAGGAGTTCCTCCGAGCCGACGTACTGCACCTCGACCACCCCGCCATCGTCGACGCGGCGACCACGTTGGCGAAGGAGCGGATCCGTTGACCGGCCGAGCGCGAACGACTCGGCGCACCCCGGGACCCGCCGAACAGCTGTAGGTCACCGGTGACGACCTGACCACCGACCGGCCGGCCCGCCGCATGCATCGCGGGCGTGAGTACGTCGGGAACGGATCGCCTTCGTCCAGCCATTCCGCCAACGCGCCGGATGCGGGCTTTCCGGGAGAGCGATAGCTCAGGAATCGTCAGCCGGATCACAAGATCGAGATCAAGCGATGATCCACTGTTGACACCGGACTCTTACGGGATGCGACCGTGTGAGCCGGGACGGTGACGAGGAATGGATGCTGGCAGTCGCGCAGTGCATCCCGGAAGGGTCCTCTGGCTCATGAGACCTCTACGGATCTGTGCGTTGGCTCTTGGCGCACTCGCGATCGTCGCGAGCTCCGGATGCGCGGCAGGATCGGAGGAGGCGGCTGCTGCCGATGCGAGTCATCTCTCGGGCTTGACGCGCCACTCTGCTTCCGAAGATGCGGCGACGGCCGACTACGTGCTGGAGATGGAGGGTGTGTTGTCGACACCCTATTTCCTCCCGTCCCTGGACGAGTTCGCGAAGTCGGCTCTCGTCACGGATGTGGTCGCCGGCACCGTGGAGTCGACTCGGACCTACGTCATGGGCACGGGTGACGATGTCTACACGGATGTGGCACTACGCGTCCGCTCTGCGCGATCGGCGAGTCCGGGATCGCTGGTGACGATTCGCGAATCAGGCGGAATCGTGACGCTCGATCAGATCAAGAGCAACTTCGAAGGTCGATTGACCGGCGAGGAGATCCAGCGTCAGGCGGACAAGACCGTCGACATGAAGATCGCGGGACAGGCCCACAGTCAGAAGGGTGACAGGGTCTTGTTCTTCGTTGGCGGAAGGACCACCGATCCCGGGGGACAGTTCGCGGTCGCACGCATGGTCGACGCGACCGGTTCGGGTGAGTACCGCTGGATGGGCGAAGCCTTCAACCATGACTGGATCTCGAGCCTCCGAATGGATCAAGCGCAGAAGTCGTTCGCACTCACGGGTGAGAAGTAGGCCGTTCGCGGGCCAGAGACCGGTTTGCTCCGAAGCGATCGGGCTCGGCGAGTCGTGGCGCCGACTGATGGCTCGTATGCGGTTCGCGCTGGCATGATCGGCCGATGCGGCCGATGCTGGCGACCACGGGAGAGGTGGTCCCGAGAGGTGCGGACTGGACCCACGAGGTGAAGTGGGACGGCATGCGCGTGCTCGTCGAGGTGCGGGCGGGGCGGGTGACTGTCTCGGCCCGGACCGGGAACGACGTCTCCGCGGCCTATCCCGAGTTGCAGGTGCTCGCTGCGCTTGGCCACGACGTCCTGCTCGACGGGGAGGTGGTGGCCCTGGCCGACGGAGTGCCGTCCTTCAGCGCCCTGGCAGACCGGATGCACGTGCGTGACCCCGTCCGCGCCGCGCGCATGGTCGCCAGCAACCCGGTCACCCTGATCGCCTTCGACCTGCTGGAGCTGGACGATCGGCCGTTGGTGACACTGCCGCTGCGGGCTCGTCGGGAGCTGCTGCTCGGGCTCGAGCTGGGCGCCCCGGAGACGCCGGGCGTGATGGTGCCGCCGACGTACGACGACGGCGCGACGCTGCTGGCGGCGGCCGAGCAACAGGGGCTCGAGGGGATCGTCAGCAAGCGTCTGTCCTCGGCGTACCGTCCGGGGATGCGCAGCCGGGACTGGCTGAAGTTCCCGATCCGTCCGACCGGCTCCTTCGTGGTCGGTGGCTACCGGCGCGAGCGGGGGAGCAGTGGCGACCGGATCGGCGCCGTCCTGGTGGGGCTCCCGGGGCCGGACGGGCTCCTCTTCCGCGGCCGGGTCGGCTCGGGGCTCGCCGGGCGCGCGGGACAACGACTGCGGGAGCTGCTGACGCCGGTGGACGCGTCGCCGTTCGCCGAGGCACTGCCGCGGGTCGATGCCGAGGAGACCATCTGGGTCGCCCCGGAGGTCGTCATCGACGTGCAGTACCTGCTGCTCACCGAGGACGGGCGGCTGCGCCAGCCGGCGTACCGTGGGGTCCGCACGGATCTGAGCCCCGCCGACCTCGCGGAGGAGGACGCCTGATGCGACCGCTGCTGGTCGCGGCTGCACTGGTGGCCGGTCTCCTGATGCCCGTGCCCGTCCATGCGGCCGCACTCGTCCTCGACGGCGTGACCGTCCGGCTCCCCGTTGGCAGCACCCAGGTGATCACCGTCAACCGCACCCACGGCTACCACGCCCGGGTCACGCTCTGGCAGCGAGACGGCTCCGGCTGGACGCGCGTCGCGCGGACCACCGGTGGCCGGATCGGCTACGGCGGTCTGGTCCCGGCGACCAAACGCCGGCAGAGCTCCGGGACGACGCCCCTGGGAACCTTCTCGCTGCCGTCGTCCTTCGGCCGTCACCACAAGGCGGCCCGCTGGCGGCTGCCGTACCAACGGATCAAGCCGGGCGACTACTGGGTGCAGGACAACGCCTCGAAGGCCTACAACCGCTACCGCAACAAGGCCCGCGGCGGCTTCCGGTGGTGGCTGCCGGCCGGCAACCCCAATGCGTCCGAGCGACTGGCCGACTATCCGCGGCAGTACGAGTACGCCGTCGTCACCGGCTTCAACCACGAGCAGGTGCGGCACCGCGGATCGGGGATCTTCCTGCACGTCAACGGTCCGGCTGCGACCGCCGGCTGCGTCTCGGCTCCGCGCAGGTTCATGAAGAGGACGCTGGGCGTCCTGGATCCCGCTCGCCGTCCCGTGATCGCGATCGGCCGCTGATGGCCACCGAGCGCACCGAGGTCCGCGTCGACGTCGAGGGCCGGCAGTTGACGCTGGTCAACCTGGAGAAGGTGATGTACCCGCGCACTGGGACCACCAAGGCCGAGGTGCTCGACTACTACGCGCGCATCGCGCCTCGGCTGCTGCCGCTGCTGGCGGACCGGGCGGTGACCCGGATCAGGTGGCCGCACGGCACCGGAGAGCCGTCCTTCTTCGAGAAGAACGCGCCCGCCGGTACTCCGTCGTGGGTGCGGGTCGTCGAGGTGCCGACGACCGGGTCGCGCACCGAGTCCGGCGAGGCCGGGACGCTGCGGTTCCCGGTGATCGACTCGCTGGCTGCGCTGACCTGGGTGGTCAATCTCGCCGCGCTGGAGCTGCACGTGCACCAGTGGACCGTCGACGCGGACGGGCAACCGCGACCGCCCAACCGCCTGGTGATCGACCTCGACCCCGGCGAGCCGGCGGGGTTGATGGAGTGTGCCCAGGTCGCCCTGCTGGTGCGCGACAGACTGGCCGGTCTCGGCCTCGACTCCTGGCCGGTGACCAGCGGCTCCAAGGGCATCCACCTGTACGCCGACCTCGACGCGTCCGCTCCGGCCGCCCGCTCCAGCGACGAGGTGCGCGACCTGGCCAAGGAGGTCGCCGAGGAGCTGGAGGCCGAGCACCCGAAGCTGGTGGTCTCGCAGATGACCAAGGCCCGCCGTGGCGGACGCGTCTTCCTGGACTGGTCGCAGAACGTCGGCGCCAAGACCACCATCTCGCCGTACTCGCTGCGCGGCCGGGAGCGCCCCACCGTCGCCGCCCCGCGCACCTGGGAGGAGATCGAGGCCGGCGCGGAGGATCCCTTCGGTCTCGAGCAACTCACCTACACCGAGGTGCTGGAGCGGGACTGAGGCGATGCATCGACGACGGTCGAGAGTGCTGGTGCGTGGCTCGGCTGGTTCGACCTGGTCTAGACTTTCGCCGTCAACCACGGGGTTTGTCGCGGGGTTGTGTCGGTCCCTGGTGGTGGACTTGTCTCATGTCGATCAGCCCGTCCTCCGTCCCGCAGCATCCGTTGCTGCGGTTGGTCGACGCGCTCGAGACGCTGCGGGATCGGGCCGCCGAGGCCAACGCGTGGTCGCTGTCCGATGCCGAGCTGCGGGAGGCGCTGCCGCGGTTGACGCGGGTGCTGTCCGGGCTGGGTGGGGCCCAGGCACAAGTGCTGGCCGAGGCCGCTCGTCGTGATCTGGGTCAGGCGGATGGGCATCACGATGCGGCCGGCTGGTTCGCGGTGGCGACGCGGACCACGCGTCCGGCCGCGAAGGGGATGGTGCGGTTGGCTCGGGCGTTGGACAGCGAGGTCCATGAGGCGACCCGGGTCGCGTTGGCTGCGGGGCGGGTGCTGCCCGAGCAGGCGCGGGTGATCGTGGCGGCGGTCGACGCCCTCGCCGCCACCGGCAGTGGTCCGGGCAGCAGCGACGCGGGGAGTGCTCGGATCGGTCCGGAGCTGCTGCGTCGCGCCGAGGAGCACCTCATCGCCCTCGCCGCAGATCATGATGCCCAGGAGCTGCGGGTCCTGGGGCGCCGGATCCTCGAGGTCATCGACCCCGAAGCGGCCGATGAGCACGAACGGCGACTCCTGGAGGCAGAAGAGCGCCGCGCCGCAGCCAAGACCTCGTTCTCGATCCGTTCTGATGGGCTCGGGATGATGCGGGGCCGGTTCGCGATCCCCGAGCTCGCCGGGGTCATGTTGAAGAAGCACCTCGACGCGCTGGCCGCACCCCGCCACCAAGCCAGCA
>CAZTHV010000275.1:0-4900 GCA_964613165.1 uncultured Marmoricola sp. | reverse complement strand
AGCGAGGGGTGCCGTCTCGCGGACCTATGACAGACGCCGGCAGCGCCGGCAAGCGCTTTGTAACAGCATGTACGGCTGTTGTATCAGGTGCCGGCACCAGCAAAGATGCAGGCGTGGGCTGGTCCGACCCGCGGCTGGGAGGGACGTGAACCACCCTGCGCCGCTGGAGCCAGCTCTCACTCCCGATACCTCATTCTCAACCCCGAGAGGCCGCATTCATGACGACATCTCGAGATCCCGAGTTCCTCATCGAGATCTACCGGCGGATGTTCCGGATCCGAGTCTTCGAGGAGGTCTCCAAGGAGCTGCTCCTCAACGGCACCCTGTACGGCTCTCTCCACACCTCGATCGGCCAGGAGGCGGAGATCGTCGGCGCCTGCATCGCGCTGCGCCACGACGACTACATGGTCGGCAACCACCGCTCGCACGGGCATCCCATCGGCAAGAACGCCGACCTCAACGCGCTGATGGCCGAGCTGATGGGCCGCGAGACCGGCATCAACGCCGGCAAGGGCGGCTCGATGCACCTCTCCGACTTCGGAGTCGGCTCCCTCGGCGAGACCAGCATCGTGGGCTCGGGGCTTCCCGTCGCGGCCGGCGCCGGACTCGGCTCGCAGCTTCAGGGCCGGGACAGCGTGACGCTGTGCTTCTTCGGCGATGGCGCCGCCAACGAGGGGACCTTCCACGAGAGTCTCAACCTGGCGGCGCTGTGGAGGCTGCCGGTGATCTACCTGTGCGAGAACAACGGATACGGCGAGCTGACCGCCTTCTCCGACTCGGTCACCGTCGAGCACATCGCCACCCGGGCGGTGAGCTACGGCATCCCCGGGATCGTGGTCGACGGGCAGGATCCGCTGGCGGTCTTCGACGTCGTCGACACGGCCGTGGCGCGTGCCCGGGCAGGCGAGGGCCCCAGCCTGATCGAGGCCAAGACCTACCGCTTCGACAATCACGCGGTCGGCCTGCCGATCGAGCACTACCGGGATGGAGAGGAAGTGCGCGACTGGCGCGAGAACCGCGACCCGGTGGCGATGTTCAGGGCGGTTGTCGCCGAGGTCGCCGAGGAGCCGACACTCCAGGAGCTCGAGGAGCAGGTGCGGGCCCAGGTGGACGCCGCCGTCGAGTTCGCCAAGCGGAGTCCGGAGCCGCCGCCGGAGGCGGCCTTCGACCACTTGTTCACCAACCCGATCACCATCCACCGCTGAGGACCTCAATGACCACCACCACAGGCCGTCGGCTGACCTATCTCGAGGCCATCAACACGGCGATGCACGAGGAGATGGAGCGGGATCCCGCCGTCTTCCTGATGGGTGAGGACGTCGCCTGGAACGCCATGGGCTCCTCCGGCGGACTCGTGGAGAGGTTCGGGTCCGAGCGCGTTCGCAACACGCCGATCAGCGAGGCCGGCTTCGTCGGCGCAGCAGCCGGTGCGGCCATGGTGGGCATGCGCCCGATCGTCGACATGCTGATGGCGCCGTTCATGTATCCGGCGATGGACCAGCTGGTGAGCATCATCGCGAAGTCGACCTTCACCTACGGAGGACAGGCGTCCCTTCCGCTCGTCATCCGCGCGCCGATGATGTACGGCGCGAGCAACGCCGCCCAGCACAGCGATCGGCCCTACAGCACCATGATGACGATCCCGGGGCTGAAGATCCTCGTTCCCTCGACACCTACCGACATGCTCGGCATGCTCAAGACCGCGATCCGCGACGACGACCCGGTCATCTGCTTCGAGGACGCCCAGCTGTGGGGGCAGGCCGAGACCGTCCCCGACGGAGACGTCCTGGTGCCGATCGGCTCCGCCGCTGTCCGGCGGCCCGGGAGCGATGTCACTCTGGTCTCGCTGGCGGCGTCGATGATCACCACCCTGCGTGCGGCCGACCGCTTGGCCGCCGACGGCATCTCCGCCGAGGTCATCGATCTGCGCTCGATCGTCCCCCTGGACCGCGAGACGATCTTGGAGTCGGTGGAGCGCACCGGGCGCCTGGTCGTCGTCGACCCGGCCCACGAGATGGGGAGCGTGGCCAGCGAGGTCACCGCCATCGTGGCTCAGGAGGGCTTCTGGAGTCTCAGCGGGCCCATCCAGCGAGTGACCACGCCGCATACCCATATTCCCTACGCCGCCAGCATGGAGCGTCCGCTGTGGCCGAGCATCGACCGGATCGTCGCTGCCGTCCGACGCACGTTGGACTGAGGAAGGGCCGATGACTGTCGAAGTGCGACTGCCCCAATGGGGCATGGGGATGCTCGAGGGCTACCTGAGCTCCTGGTACAAGCAGGTGGGCGATCTGGTCGAGCTCGACGAGCCGATCGCCGAGGTCGAGGCCGCCAAGACCACCTCGGATCTCTGCGCGCCCATCGCCGGGCGAATCGAGCAGATCCTGGTCGAGGAGGGCGAGACCGTCCCGGTCCACACGGTTCTGGTGCTCATCGAGGAGGCCGCCGTTCCGTCGCTGGACTCTCCTGAGCCACCTCGCCCCGAGCCGGCCCGGCCGGTCGAGGCACCGGTCGATGTCCCCGCCGAGGAGCAGGCCGTGGTCCCGCCGGAGCCGGTCCATCCCGTCACCGCACGACCGCAGCCCGTCGCGGCGCGCCGGCAGGTCGCCCCGCGTACCAGGAGACTCGCCCGGGACCTGGGTGTGGACCTCGACGCGGTCACCGGCAGCGGTCCTGGCGGCCGCGTCCTGGAGGCGGACGTCCGAGGTGCGGCGGTGCCGCCAGGATCCGCGGACGACACGTCCGCCGGCGAGACGCCCGCAGCCCGGACGACGCCCACTCCGGCGCCGACTGCTGCGGGCCAGGTGGCCGCACTGGGCGGCGTCCGCCGGATCATCGCCGAGCGGATGACGGCCAGCCTGCGATCCACGGCCCAGTTCACCCTGACGATGCGGGCGGACGCCACCGCGCTGATCCGGAGGCGTCAGCAGCTCCGGCCGGTGTCTGCCCTGACGGTCACCGATCTGCTGATTCGCGCGGTCGCCGAGGTGCTGCCCCGTCATCCGGTCTTGAACGCGCATCTCACCGAGTCGGGCCTCGTCGCCTCCTCCGACGTCAACGTCGGACTGGCCGTCGCCTTGGACGAAGGACTGGTCGTCCCGGTCGTCGAGCGCGCCCAGACACTGACCCTGAGCGAGATCCGCGACCGCCGCCGAGACCTGGTCGAACGGGCACGCGCGGGAAGGCTCACCCCGGGCGACACCGGCACGGGCACCTTCACCCTGAGCAATCTGGGCAGCACCGGGGTCGAGTACTTCACCCCGATCCTGAACACACCCGAGGTCGCCATCCTCGGCGTCGGCACGGTCAGCGAGGTCCCGGTCCGGTTCCAGGGTCGGCTCGGCTGGGCCAAGGCGATGCCGCTCAGCCTGACCGTCGACCACCAGGTGGTCGACGGTCAGCCCGCGGCGGCGTTCCTCCAAGACCTGGTGTCGGTGCTGGCCACCCCCGACGTCTTGCTGGAGTCTCCCGGTGCCGGACGCTGACACCCACGACCGGCTCCATGAGATAGCCGGCCACTTCACCGGTCGCGTGGGGATCGCCGCCATCCGGCTGGACGGCACCGACGCGATCGCGCTGGACCAGGACGCTCTCCTGCCCACCGCCAGCGTGGGCAAGGTGCCGATCCTGGTCGAAGTGCATCGAGCAGCGGAGGCCGGCGAGCTGGACCTCGAGGCCCGGGTGAGCATCACCAGCTCGGATCACGTGGGCGGCTCCGGCGTGCTTCGGCTGCTGCGGCCGGAGCTCGACCTGACCGTCGCCGACCTTGCCAGACTGATGATCTGCATCAGTGACAACACGGCCACCAACAAGGTGCTGCAGCTCGTGGGTGGTCACGCGCGGGTCAATAGAGCGATGGGCGACCTGGGATTGGACCGGATCCGGCTCAACGGTCCGGTGGACCTGGCCCGGATGCAGGTGGACCCGATGTCCTTCGGAGTCGCCAGCGCCGGGGACCTGTGCTCCTTGATGCTCGCGATCGCCAACGCGGAGGCCTTCGGCTCCGAGGTCTCCCGCAGGGTCGAGGACGACCTGGCCCAGCAGCAGTACCTCGACCAGGGGCTGCGCTATCTCGACCTCGATCCGTACGGCGCCGAGCTCGGTGGGGCGAGCCCACTGCGGACCGCCAGCAAGACTGGCCGGATGCCCGGCGTCCGAATGGACGCTGGCATCGTCCGATTCCCCACCGGCGGCTACTGCTACGTGGTGGCCAACGCCGGCTCGGCCGACCACTCGTTCCGGGTCGAGTCCGACGGATCGGTGCTGGCGGGCCTCCTCGGCCGCGTCCTGCTGGAGCACTACTGGGATCCGCGCCAGGGACCGGCTCCCGTCCATCCGGCTCCCGCGTTGCCGGGCCTCGACCGGCACCGTGCCGGCTAGACCCACCATCGACAGTCGTGCTCGTGCCACACCAACGGAAGGACATCTTGTGAAGTACGCCCGCCTCGGCGAGTCCGGCATGAAGATCTCTCGCATCGCCTACGGGAACTGGCTGACCCACGGATCACAGATCGAGGCCGAGCAGGCCAGCGCGTGCATCCATGCTGCCCTGGACTGCGGAATCACCACGTTCGACACCGCAGACGTCTACGCCGACACCGCGGCCGAGTCCATCCTCGGCGACGCCCTGCGCGGACAGCGACGTGAGGGGCTGGAGATCATCACGAAGGTCTACTTCCCCACCAGACCTCGCGGCCACAACGACAACGGCCTGTCGCGCAAGCACCTTCGGGAGGGCCTGCACGGCGCGCTGCGCCGGTTGCAGACCGACTACGTCGACGTCTACATGGCCCACCGGTTCGACTTCGAGACTCCACTGGAGGAGACCATGTCGGCCTTCGCCGACCTGGTCCGCGAGGGCAAGGCCCACTACATCGGCGCCTCGGAATGGACCGCGGAG
>CAZTHV010000274.1:0-4908 GCA_964613165.1 uncultured Marmoricola sp. | reverse complement strand
GATCCCGTACGACGACGTACTGGGGGGTATCCGGATCCGGCTGTGGCCGCGGCCGGGCCGTGTGCGATGATTGCTACTCCGGGTGACCCCCGGTGATCAGAGCAGTTCCGCGGACTTCACGCTTGGGCCCGTGACGAGCAGCCCCATCGCCTTCACGCAGCCGCTCGGCCTCAACGACGAGTGCCGGCCCGATCTCTCTCACATGGAGTCCTGAACCTGTGGTTCCGATGTCTGACCAGGACGACCCCCGTTCCGGCGAGCCGGTCTTCGAGCTGCATCGCGGCGGCAAGATGGAGATCGCCAGCACCGTCGCCCTCACCGGCGCCGCCGAGCTCTCCCTCGCCTACACCCCCGGAGTCGCCCGGGTCTGCGAGGCGATCGCCGCGGAGCCCGGCATCTACGGCGACTACACCTGGACCTCCAACGCCGTCGCCGTCGTCACCGACGGCACCGCCGTGCTGGGCCTGGGCGACATCGGCCCCAAGGCCGCGATGCCGGTGATGGAGGGCAAGGCGGTGCTCTTCAAGCAGTTCGGCGGCATCGACGCCATCCCGATCTGCCTGGACACCACGGACGTCGAGGAGATCGTCAAGACCGTGGTGCACCTCTCGCCCAGCTTCGGCGGGATCAACCTGGAGGACATCTCCGCGCCGCGCTGCTTCGAGATCGAGGACCGGCTCAAGCAGGAGCTGGACATCCCGGTCTTCCACGACGACCAGCACGGCACCGCCGTGGTGGTGCTGGCCGCGCTGGAGAACGCGATCAAGCTGACCGGCAAGTACCACGACACCATCCGCGTGGTCGTCTCCGGTGCGGGCGCCGCCGGGGTCGCCGTCACCCGCATCCTCCTGGCGGCCGGAATCCGTGACATCGCGGTGGTCGACCGGACCGGCGTACTGCACCGCGATCGCGACGATCTCAACGCGGTGAAGCGGGCGCTCGCCGCCGACACGGCCGACAACACCGGCCGGTGGGGATCGCTGGCCACCGTGATGGACGGCGCCGACTGCTACATCGGCCTCTCCGGCGGCACCGTGCCCGAGGAGGTCGTCGCCTCGATGGCGGACGAGCCGATCATCTTCGGGCTGGCCAACCCGACGCCCGAGGTCCACCCCGAGGTGGCGCACAGGTACGCGCGCGTGGTGGCGACCGGTCGCTCGGACTTCCCCAACCAGATCAACAACGTGCTCGCCTTCCCCGGGATCTTCCGCGGCGCCTTCGACTGCCGGGCCATCGCCATCACCGAGGGCATGAAGCTGGCCGCAGCACAGGCGCTGGCCGCGATCGTCGGCGACGACCTGCGCGAGGACCTGATCATCCCCTCGCCGTTCGACCCACGCGTGGGTCCGGCTGTGGCGAGCGCCGTAGCCGAGGCTGCCCGCCGCGACGGCGTCGCCCGTCGTTAGTCTCGCAGCATGTTCGCCGTCTACGCCGAGAAATTCTCCACCGACGACCCCCTCTCCGGGCTGATCGTCGGTGAGCGACCCGATCCCGAGGTGCCTGACGGATGGGCCAAGGTGAGAATCAAGGCCGCTTCGCTCAACCACCACGATCTCTGGTCGCTGCGCGGCGTCGGGCTGCGCGAGGAGCAGCTGCCGATGATCCTCGGCTGCGACGCGGCGGGGTACGACGAGGAGGGCAACGAGGTCGTCGTCCACGCGGTGGTCAACGACCCTTCCTGGAGTGGTGACCAGACCCTCGACCCGAAGCGGTCCCTGCTCAGCGAGCGGCACCAGGGCACCTTCGCCGATTCGTTGATCGTCCCGCGGGCCAACGTGATCCCCAAGCCGGCGTCGCTGAGCTTCGCAGAGGCGGCCTGCCTGCCGACAGCGTGGCTCACGGCGTACCGGATGCTCTTCATCCGAGGCGATCTCAAGGCCGGCGACACGGTGCTGGTGCAGGGCGTGGGCGGTGGTGTCGCGACCGCGCTGATCATGCTGGCGCGGGCCGCGGGTCTCCGGGTCCTCGCCACCAGCCGCGACGAGGCCAAGCGGGCCCGTGCGCTGGAGATCGGCGCGCACGAGGCCTTCGAGTCCGGGGCCCGACTGCCGGTCAAGGTCGACGCGGTGATGGAGACAGTCGGCCGGGCGACCTGGTCGCACTCGATCCGGTCGCTGCGGCCGGGCGGGACGATCGTCATCTGCGGGACGACGTCCGGGCCCCAGCTCGACGACGCCGAGCTGACTCGGATCTTCTTCCTGCAGCTGCGGGTGATCGGGTCGACGATGGGCACCAGCCAGGAGCTGGCCGGCCTGGTCAACCTGCTCGATGCCACCGGCCTGCGACCGCTGATCGACCGCGAGCTGCCGATGGACCAGGCCCGCGACGGGTTCGCCGCGATGGCGGAGGGCGACGTCTTCGGCAAGATCGTCTTCACCCGCTGAGTCATGGGCGTCCATGTCGTCACCGGCGCCGGCTCGGGGATCGGCCAGGAGGTGGCTCGCTCCCTGATCGCCCGCGGTGATCGGGTGATCCTCCCGGTGCGCTCGGCGGAGCGGCTGGATGAGGTGGCCACACGACTGCCCGGCTACGAGTCGATCGCCGTCGTGGACCTTGCCGATGCCGAGGCGGTGGTGCAGTGGGCCACCGACCTGCTGACCGATGGTCCGGGCGGGCTCGAATCCATCGTGCACTGTGCCGGCGCCGTCGAGCTGGGGCCGGTGGCCGACCTCGACCTGGACGCGTGGCGGCGCCAGCTCGCCGTGAACCTGGTCGCGCCGGCCGTGCTCACCTCCGCGCTGCTCCCGCTGCTGCGTGCCGCGCGCGGGACCGTCGTCCTGGTGAACTCGACGGCGGGTCTCAGGGCGAACGCCGGCTGGTCGGCGTACGCCGCGTCCAAGGCGGGCCTGCGCGCCCTGGCGGACTCGCTGCGCGAGGAGGAGCGCGCGCACGGGGTCCGGGTCACCAGCGTCTTCCCGGGTCGCACCGCGACCCCCATGCAGCAGGCGGTGCACCGGCAGGAGGACCGCTCCTACGACCCGGCGGACTGGCTCCGCCCGGAGACCGTCGCCGCGCAGATCCTCGCCGTGCTCGACCTCCCCGGCGACGCCACCGTGCCGGAGATCGTGATCCGCCCTCGCTGACCCACGGACATCCCACGGCCGGAAAATCGTTCGGGGAATGTCGGTGGTTCCCTCTAGGTTCGTCTCTCGTCGCAGGTGTCGAATTCGGTGGATCCCGTTCGTAGCACTGGTGACCGACCGACTCAGGCAGACCTCCGCCGGCTGCCGTCAGCACGAAGGGCTTCCACATGCATTCCGACACCTCAGCGGACGTCGCCGAGCCGCGCGCCGACTACGCCGTGCTCCGATGGCTGGTCGCCGCGACCTTCATCGTGATCCTCAACGAGACGATCATGGTCAACGCCATCCCACGGCTCATGGTCGAGTTCGATGTCAGCAGCCGCGCCGCGCAGTGGCTCTCGACCGTGTTCATGCTGACCATGGCCGTGGTCATCCCGGTCACCGGCTGGTTCCTGCAGCGGGTGACTACCCGGCAGGCGTTCGCCCTGGCCATGGGCGTCTTCGCCGCCGGCACGCTGCTCGCGGCCGTGGCGCCGTCCTTCGGCGTGCTCCTCGGGGCGCGTATCGTGCAGGCGTCCGGCACGGCGGTCATGATGCCGCTGCTGATGACGACGCTGATGTCGGTCGTCCCCGAGCACGACCGGGGCCGGGTGATGGGCAACGTCACGCTGGCGATGTCGGTCGCGCCGGCCCTCGGGCCGGCGGTCTCCGGGGTGATCCTGCAGTTCGGCTCGTGGCGCTGGATCTTCGGTCTGGTGCTCCCGCTGGCGGTGCTGATCGCGGTCGCCGGACTCAGCCGTCTGCGCAACGTCGGCGAGCCGACCGCCGGCTCGATCGACGTGGTCAGCGTGCTGCTCTCTGCGCTCGGCTTCGGCGGCTTGGTCTACGGGCTCAGCCTCATCGGCGCCGAGCGCCAGCCGGTTCCGCCAGCAGCCCTGGTCGGGGGCGGCCTCGTGCTCGTGGCGCTCTTCGTGTGGCGCCAGGTCACCCTGCAGCGCGTCGGCAGTCCCCTGCTGGACCTGCGCACGCTGACCCACCGCACCTATGCGCTCTCGCTCGCGCTGATGTCGGTGGCGTTCATGGCGTTCCTCGGTGCACTCATCCTGCTGCCGCTCTATCTGCAGGACATCCGTGGTCTCTCCACGCTGCAGACCGGCGTGCTGCTCATCCCCGGCGGGCTCACCATGGGGCTGCTCGGTCCGCGCGTCGGTCACCTCTACGACCAGTACGGCGGCCGGCCGCTGGTGATCCCCGGCTCGGTCGGCGTGGTGATCGCCCTCGGGCTGTTCACCCAGGTCGGGCTGGGCACGCCGTACTGGCTGATCCTCTTCGCGCACGTCCTGTTGATGGTCTGCCTGGCGGCGGTGTTCACCCCGGTGTTCGCCTTGGGCCTGGGAGCCGTCCCACCCTCGCTCTACTCCCACGCCAGCTCCCTGCTCGGGGCCCTGCAGCAGGTCGCCGGAGCGATCGGGACGGCGGCCTCGATCACGGTGCTCGCCTCGCGCCAGGCCAGTCTGGCTGCCGGCGGCGCCTCCGCCGAGGCGGCGTTCGTCGGTGGCATGCGGTGGGCCTTCGGGGTCGGCGCGGTGCTCTCGCTGGTCGCGCTGGCGATCGCCGTGGTGCTGCCGGGTCGGCTGGCCGAGGCGTCACCCGAGGTGGAGCTCGAGGATGCACGAGGAGGCTAGTGGCCTCTGACGTGCGATTTGCCGGCGTCAGGCGCCGGGAGATCGCACACTAATCGCACACTGATCGGAGGCTCAGTCCGGGTAGTCCGAACGCCACTGCAGGGCGCCGACGACGACCATCCGGAGCTGGCGCTCGGCGCCGTGCGCGACGGCGTCCTCGGCGGGGGCGGAGCCGGCGGCGAGGAGGTCGCGGACGGTGT
>CAZTHV010000273.1:0-4909 GCA_964613165.1 uncultured Marmoricola sp. | reverse complement strand
CTCCACCGAGGTGATCCTGCTCTACCTGGAGTCGATCGGAAACCCGCGCAAATTCTCCCGGATCGCTCGCCGGGTCTCCCGCTCCAAGCCGATCATCGCGGTCCGGTCGGGCCGCGCCACCCAAGGCGTGCCGATGGGCCACGCGGTGCGCTCCATCCAGGCTCCGGAGGCCGCGGTCGACGCGATGTTCCGCCAGGCGGGCGTGATCCAGGTGGACACCCTCGACGAGCGCTTCGACGTCGCCCGGCTGCTGGCGCCCCAGCCGCTGCCCGACGGCAACCGGGTCGCCGTGGTGGGCAACTCCGACGCGATCGGCCTGCTCGCCGCGGACGCGGCGGTGGCCAGCGGCCTGGAGGTGACCCGGTCGGTGGCCCTCGGCGCCTACGCGACCGGCGAGGACTTCGAGGACGCCCTCGACGCGGTGATCGACGACGTCGACGTCGACGGAGTGGTGGCGATCTACATCCCCCCGCTGGACTCCGAGGGCGCCGATGTCGCCCACGTGCTGGCGGCCGTCGCCGAGCAGGCGGACAAGCCGATGGTCTCCAGCTTCCTCGGCCGGGAAGGCGTCCCGGACCTGCTTCGGGTCCCCGATCTGGCCGGCAACACCGCCGGTCGCGGCTCCGTCCCGTCGTACCCCGCGGTCGAGCAGGCCGTGCGCGCGCTCGCCCGGGTGATCGAGTACGTCGCCTGGCTGGACCGCCAGGAGGGCCAGGGCAGGGAGCTCGACGGGATCGACGGCGACGCGGCCACCCGGATGGTCCTGGAGGTTCTGGCGGAGTGCCCGGGGGGCCGCGACCTGACCTTCGCCGAGTGCGCGGCGCTTCTCGGCTGCTACGGCATCGAGCTCTGGGACCGGATTCCGGTGAGCGACGCCGAGGAGGCCGTTGCCGCGGGGGAGCGGCTGGGCTGGAGCTCGGGCGCGGACGTGGTTCTCAAGGTCACCGCCGAGGCGCTGCGCCAGCGGCCCGACATGGCGCACGTGTGGCGCAACATCTCCGACGCCGACGAGATGCGGCACGCCTTCGCCCAGCTCCGGCAGATGGCCGCCAGTCCCGAGGCGGCGGCGTTCGTGGTGCAGCGTGTCGCGCCGCCGGGGGTGCCGGTGCGCCTGGAGGGACTGGAGGATCCGCTGTTCGGCCCCACGGTCGCCTTCTCCATCTCCGGCGCGATCACCGAGCTGGTCGGCGACAAGGCCTACCGGATCCCGCCGCTCAGCGCGCTGGACGCGGCCGAGATGGTCCGTGGGATCAAGGCCGCGCCGCTGCTCTTCGGGCACCGGGGCAGCGAGCCGGTCGACATCGCGGCCGTCGAGGAGCTGATCCGTCGCTTCGCCCAGCTCAAGAACGACCTGCAGCAGGTCTGCGCGATCGAGTTGAACCTCGTGCACGCCACCCCTGACGGCGTTCGCGTGCTCGGTACGACGGCACGGGTGGAGCCGGTGGCCGACCCACGCTCGGACTGGTTCGTGCGCCGGTTGACCACGCCCGCGGGCGACACCCCTCCGGCCTGAGTCACCGGCCCCGGCCTGGGATGAGCATGGCCGGCGTACCTCACCGGTGCTCACGACGGCGTGACACACTGAGCCGGTGCATGTGACGTCCGAGGATCAGACGGCCGAGCTGAGCGCCGCGATCGAGCAGACCGGCTACTACCCGCAGGTGGTGCGCGCCGGTGTCATCGCGGCGCTGGCCGGCGAGCGAGTGGTCTCCTACCTGGTGCACCACGAGCCGACGATCGACCGCGACGAGGTCCGGCGGCACATCACCGTGGTGGTGCTGACGCCCACCCGGCTGCTGCTCTGCCACACCGACGAGCACGCCCCCGACGATCTTCTCCCGCAGCCCTACACCTCCACCTCCACCGAGGCGATCGCGCTGTCCTCGGTGACCTCGGTGGTGGTCAACCGGATGGTGGCCAACCCCGAGACCGTGGTCAGCGGCGCCCCGGTCCCCTCGGAGGCGGTGCTGACCATCGGGTGGGGCGGGGTCAACCGGATCGACCTGGAGCCGGCCAGCTGCGCCGACCCCAGCTGCGAGGCCGACCATGGCTACACCGGCGTGGTCGCCTCCGACGACTTCTCGCTGCGGCTCAGCTCGGCGGCCGACGGCCAGACCGCGGTGGATCGGCTGCTGGCCTTCGCCGAGAGCCTGTCGCACGCCAGCCTGCCGTCGTCCTGATGGACCGCTGATGGACCTGTGATGGACAGCGAGCTGGTCGAGCCGTCGTACGGCGGGCGCAGCCTGGGCGACGTGCTGCCCGCGGTCGCGACCGCGCTGGGCGCCGAGGTCGGCTTCCACGAGACCGGCCTGGTGCTACCGCCGGCGCCGAGGTACGTCGTGCTGCTGGTCGATGGGCTGGGCCACGATCTGGTGGCCGCCAACGCCGAGCACGCGCCGTACCTGCACGCGCTGCTGCGCGAGCCGGGGGTGGCCGGCGTTCCCTCGACCACGGCGACCAGCCTGACCTCGCTGGGCACGGCGATGACGCCCGGCGAGCACGGCCTGGTCGGCTTCACCTCGCGGATCCCCGGCACCGACCGGCTGCTCAACGCGCTCTTCTGGGACAAGCGGGTCGACCCGCGGGAGTGGCAGCCGCACCCGACGGCCTTCGCCCGCCTGGCTTCCGCCGGGGTGACCACCACGGTGGTCAGCAAGCGCGAGTTCGCCGACTCGGGCCTGACGCTCGCCGGCTTCCGCGGTGCCGGCTTCGTCGGCGCGGACCGGGTCGGCGAGCGGATCGCCGCGGTGGCCGCGGCCTCCGCCGAGGATGCCTCGCTGACCTATGCCTACGACGGCGACCTGGACTGGACCGGACACCGCTACGGCGTCGACTCCCCGCAGTGGCGGGCTCAGCTGGGCGCGATCGACGACGCCGCCGAGCAGCTGCGCGAGGCGCTGGACCCGGCCGTCCGGCTGGTCGTCGTGGCCGACCACGGCATGATCGACTGCCCGAAGGAGTCCCGGATCGACGTCGACCTCCACCCCGAGCTGCGCGCGGGCGTGCAGCTGCTGGGCGGGGAGGCGCGCTTTCGGCAGCTCTACTGCAAGTCCGGCGCCGTCGACGACGTGGTGGCGGCCTGGCGGGAGACGCTGGGAGGGCGGGCCCTGGTGCTGACCCGCGACGCGGCGATCGAGCGGGGCTGGTTCGGCCCCGTCGCCGCGCAGGTCCGGCCGCGTCTCGGCGACGTCGTGGTGGCCGCGCGCGGGGACCACGCGGTGATGAGCTCGCGCGACTTCCCCTACGAGACCAGGCTGATCGGTCTGCACGGTTCGCTCACCGGAGCCGAGATGCGCATCCCGATCCTGATCGCCTGATTCCCCTGGAGGATCCGGCCCGGATCCAGGCTAGGTGAAGGGAAGCGGCTCGCTGACCATCGAGACCGCCCGGGCGCGGGCGGCGGTGAGCCGGCGCCGGTGATGCTGGCGGCAGAGCACCTCGTAGGCGATCTCCGGAGGCCGGCTGGATGTCGCATCCGCGACGTCTTCGGTGTCGCCGACCACGATCACCTCGCCCTCGGTGATCATCTCGCCGTTCTCGGTGCGGGCGTTGTGGGTGGCCCGCTTGCCGCACCAGCACAGCGCCTCGACCTGCAGCACATGCATCCGGTCGGCCAGCTCGACCAGCCGCCGGGAGCCGGCGAACAGCTCGGTGCGGAAGTCGGTGAGGATGCCGAAGGCGAAGACGTCGATCTGCAGCTCGTCGACCAACCGGGCGAGCTGGTCGACCTGACCAGGCGAGTAGAACTGGGCCTCGTCGCAGATCAGGTAGTCGATCCGGGCGCCGTGGGTGAGCGCGTCGACCACGTGGCGCCAGAAGTCGAACTCCTCGGTGACCTCCCGCGCGGCATGCTCCAGGCCCAGGCGGGAGGACAGGATCGCCTTGCCGGCGCGGTCGCGGGCGGTGAAGATCCGACCGATCCGCCCCCGCGCCGTGTGGTTGTGGTTGGTCTGCAGCGCGAGCGTGCTCTTGCCGGAGTCCATGGTTCCGGTGAAGAAGTGGAGTTCAGCCATCGTCGGAGGATCATGCCACGCGATCCGCGGGCCGGTCAGCGGCGGCGGCGCAGCGCCAGCAGCACCAGGGCCATCAGCACGAGGCCGACGGCCAGACCGGCCACCGCGCCGGCGAAGGCGCCCCACTCGCCGGTGTCGCGCAGCAGCCGGGCGCCGCCGAAGGCCAGCAGCATCGCCACGATGGCCAGGCCGATCCGGGTGATCATCTCGCCCAGGAAGGCCCGGGTGAACGAGCCCCCCGGCCGGTCGGGCTCGCTCACCAGTGCACGCCGGGCAGCGTCTTGGCCAGCAGCGCCTGCTCGCCGCTACGGTCCTGGGCGGGGGTACTCTCGCCGCGCGCGGCCGTGGAGTCCGGGAAGACCTGGTAGGCGAGGTGGAGGATCCGGAAGGTCGTCCGCGGCGCCAGCGTGTGTGCGAGCGCGCCCAGGTTGCCGGTCTTGGTGTTGATCTCGTGAGGCCTCTCGACCAGTGCCTGGACGACCTTGCCCGCGGCCTGCCCGGGGCTGATCGTCGGGAAGCGGTCGTAGAGCTTCGTCGGGGCGATCATCGGGGTGCGCACCAGCGGCATGTGGATGCTGGTGAAGGTCACCCCGTCGCCGACCAGCTCGCTGGAGACCACGTTGCTCCACGCGTCCAGGGCGGCCTTGGAGGCGACGTACGCGCTGAACCGCGGCGGGTTGGTCAGCACGCCGATCGAGGAGACGTTCACGACGTGCCCCGAGCCCTGCTCGCGCATCACCGGCAGCAGGCCCATCACCAGCCGGATCGCGCCGAAGTAGTTGAGCTGCATGGTCCGCTCGAAGTCGTGAAAGCGGTCCTCGCTCAGCTTCAGCGAGCGGCGGATCGACCGGCCGGCGTTGTTGACCACGATGTCGATGTGGTCGAAGTCGCCTGCC
>CAZTHV010000272.1:0-4915 GCA_964613165.1 uncultured Marmoricola sp. | reverse complement strand
GTTCGCCGGACAGCCAAAAGCTGCGCTTTTGTCTGCCCGTTAGCTTAACCGTTAGATTCAGGAGAAACCGTGTTCTCAATCTTCAAGCGCAAGAAGCCGATTGATCTCGCTCCGCTTAGTCCAGAGGCGGATACCTTTCTCGCCGCCGCAACTTCCGAGTTCAACGAAAAACAGGCCGTGCTTTCCTCGGAATGGAGATTCAGCGAATACGAGCAGTGGGGCTTCGATCAGTACAGTGGTCTTTTTGCACTCACTTTTGCTGACGGCTCTAAAGTTCTCGCCGATGGTCAGATACTAGGCAGCCACTCTCCACGTGATGGCTCATGGGAGTGGGCGTGGAACAATCCGAACATTGAAGTTAGAGTGGCTCAAGCCAGCCAGACGGTCAAGGAACTAGGCAAGCATCTCGGCATCTCTTATCTCGAACACGGGAGAATCCCGGTAGATGGTGACGCTTTTGTTTCCTATCTTTGTGCCATCGGCGTCAAGGCGACAGATTCTGATGGTGCCTTTCTGGGGAGCGCGGGCTCGATAAATGTTCACGTGCTTCTGGCAAACCTCAGGCACGCCTAAATCTAACTATTCATTCAAGCCGACGCCGCTTCGCGGCGCGGCTTAATTCAGGCGTTAGGCGCAGGGCAATTGGAGTTTTCAGCACCGAGCCAGGAAACACAATCACCGCATCATCGCAGTGTTCCTGAATCGAGTGGTCGCCTGACACTACAGGCCGTTATTTGTGGCCAGCAAAGGAGCTGTTTTCACACAATGCGCACATCACAAATAACTTTCCGGGCCAACACCAACACACCGTGCACTCCGCCGGTCAAGCTCGGTGCTGGCATCATTTCCTGCGCTCGGCTGGGCGGTCTAACATCTGCCTCAAGTCGTTCGCTTTGCTCACTGGGACCGGCTAAAGCCGGCCCCTTAGCCAAACGTTAGGCTATATTCATGACAAGCATCGATCCCTTTTTTATACGAAATCACCCTGAAGGAGAAAATAATGTCGAAATCTACGTTGATATTAGCAGTGCTTGTAGGAGCTTTGGGATCTCAGGTCGCTTTAAATTTTCTTAACAAGCCTGACATGCTAAGTTTTCTTCCTACAGCAGAAGCAGCGTCCCAAGAGGAAGCATGTATTATGGTCGGAGGTAGCAATGATGAGTCTAGTGTTGTTAAATATGTAAATGAGGCATATGCCAAAGGATATCGCGTTAAAGCAATGACCTCCCCCTCCGGGCGTGGACAAAGCGATCATATGTGGTCTTGGTGGTATATGGTTCTTATGTGCAAGTAGCCTAACAACTCATTCAAGCCGACACCACTTCGTGGCGTGGTTTAATTCAGGCGTTAGGCCTCTTATGAATCCACAGTTCAGCAAAACGGGTGCAGCGCTAGTGCTTTGCTATGTCTTCATCACCATCGCTTGCATTACAACTTCACTCAACGCCCAAAGCGATTCGAAAGGGAGCTTTGCTCTCCTTCAACTTCCCATTGCCTTGCAAGGCGCATTGCTTCACGCTCTGGGTCTAGGGGATTTTCTGACATCACTTGGCTGGGTCTCCGCGTACATTGTTCTCGGAGTCCCAACCATCATTCTCCTATACATTATTGGCCGTTTTCTTGGCCGCTTGTTCTCAGCCTAGCAATCTCTAATGCCACACTCAAAAAACCACGGTTTTTACGCCAGCGGCCTAACTAGTGGTTCAAACCGTTCGCTTCGCTCACTGGGACGGGCTAAAGCCCGCCCCTTAACCAAACGTTAGGTGAAAGATGGAACTTCAAAGCCTTCGTGCTCCTTTGCTCATCCTATTCTGCATGCCGTGCTGGGCAGAAATGTCGCAGAAGGACATAGAAGACGAAAAAGTATGGAATGCCAGACAACTAGCAGCCGAAAAAACTATACCAGCCCTGCTTGAGAGCTACGGGAACGCTACAGGCTGTTCCTTTAGCTTCACCCCAAGCAATCTGGTCAAGTACAAAATTCAAAAAGAACCAGTCTTTGTCGCAGCAATTGGCTTAGATGCTGGCTGTTCGGGCGGCAGTGCCATGGGACGCACACTGCTAATTACAATGAAATATGGCGCCTATCACAAAATAAATGTGGTGCCCGAGCTCTCTACACCGATGCAAACTCCCTCTAACTTTCCAAAGCATCTTGAGCGGCTCTATCTTGAAAACGGCGAAATTATGTTCTCCGGCTTTGTACCTGATTGGTCAAAGGACGCTCTGTGCTGTGCGTCCCAGCCAGTCAAAGGTAAAGTCTTATTTATCAATGGCAAGTGGGAGCTATCCTTTCAGCAATGAGTATCACCTAACAATGCGCTCAAAGCGCTCACTTCGTTCGCTGCTATCCATACATATAGAGGTTCTGATGCGAATTACAAATCTGACTTTTCTCGCCTTCTACATCAACGGCGCGATTGATAGCGGTAAGTACAATCACATTACTTTTGATGATGTTGCCAAACAAATTGAGGCAGGAACTATATTTACATACCTGCAAAACGAGCTGAGTGGAGACATCGACCTCAGCATTTTTGACGACACGAAGCGGCAGGGAATTCTGAATGAGTGGCAGGATCTCCTTGCTGCTGTTAGTGCTCGTCGTAAATTTGGAGTTGAACGCACTGGTCTATGTCTATTGGTTGCCTATTTGCTTGAGGGCATTCAACGCCGCCAAGACAGTAATCCAAAGCAGTGAGACGCAGCTAGCAATTCATTCAAGCCGACGCCGCTTCGCGGCGCGGCTTAATTCAGGCGTTATACGGCAACGGAAATTCGCATGAACCATACTGAAGTCGAAAGATTCATGCTTGAAGCTATAAAAGAGGGTAGAAAAGCATTGCCGACATGCCTACCAAATCCACCAGTAGGTTGTGTATTAGTCCGCGCCGGCAAAGTCATCGCAAGAGGTTACACTAATGAACCGGGTGGATTTCACGCAGAGGCTATGGCCCTAAGCCAAGTAAAAGACAATCTTGATGAGGTCTCAGCATTCGTCACGCTGGAGCCCTGCTCATTTCATGGGCGCACGCCTTCCTGCGCAAAAGCACTTATATTGTCCGGCATAAAGTCCATATATGTAGCTATCATAGACCCCCACCCTAAAAACAATGGTGCAGGGGTTAAACTTTTACAAGACGCAGGCATAAATGTCACATTAGGCATCCTCGCTGAGTCAGTTCATGCTGAACTCGGAGAATACCTATGCAATTCCGTATAACAACTGGTTCAAACCGTTCGCTTCGCTCGCTGGGAAGGGCTAAAGCCCGCCCTTTAATCAAACGTTATGTGCGCCAAAATATGAAAAAGCACTTAGCACTAATACCTTTACTCTTTAGTATCTCGGTGCCCTCCAGCGCAGAGACCAATGCCAATGTTTATCAGGTCACTTTACGAGCAGAGCAAAGTGATATGCAACTTTTTGTCTGCATTAACGGCGAATGTCAAAAATCGCTTAGTAATACAAAAAATCAAGATGAGTACATTTATGATTTCGGTACATTTCCAGTGGCTAATAACGCAAGTGTTGAGTTAAAGGCTTGGAGATACCATCCCGAAGCCAGAAGAATGCGAAGAGCGCCCAAGCACTATGCACCAGGCATGTGCAACATCACTTACTGCGGCAGCTTCAACTTCACTAAAACCAATGCCCCTGTGACCTCAATTACAGATCTCTGTAAGCTTGGTCTATCTTCGTGCGGCAGGGGCCCTACACCCCGATAGAAGCATATAACAATGCGCTCAACTGTCGCTCACTCCGTTCACTGGACGTCCCAAAGCTGCGCTTTTGGCCGCCCGTTAGCTTAATCGTTAGGTATCCATGGATAGATCAGAGATAAAAGCCAAGTATGGAGACCTCTTCAGCGAAGTAGAAGCGATTCTATTTAGGCATGATCCTATGGGCATAAATTTTGGCGACAACACCGATGAATACGCTCCAGAAGTAGGCACAATCTTGCCTCGCCTCAAGGAAGCCAAGTCAGAGGTAGATGTTCAACGAATTATCCACGAAGAATTTGTGCGGTGGTTCAACCTGCCTAATGCTGAGCTGTCGAGCAGCCCAAGTTGGGCCAAAGAAGCAAAAGAAATCTGGCATGCCTGGCCAAAGCACCTTGAGCCGCATACCTAACAACTAGTTCAAATCGTTCGCTTCGCTCACTGGGACGGGCTAAAGTCCGTCCCTTAACCAAACGTTAGGTGGCAGCAGTGAAGGTTCTCGATCACGAGCCCTATCGATGGTTTCTCCTTGAGGAGTCTAGCAATCTGCTGCTAGATGCAAACTGCGATCACAGCTTCATCGGCTATGACTTCCTCATCCAGCTAACTCCCGATGAGGTGCAGGAGTACAGGCAGCGTGGCCGGGATTACCTTCATTGGCTTTCCGAGGACATCCACAATAGCGCGCCAATCCTCAAAGTCAGCACGTCCATATACAAGGATCGCGATCTTTCGCCCTTGCATAGAGAGCGGGTAAGTGAAGCAATAGAGGCGTGGCGCTTTGGCGGTGCCGGGGCGGCCACCTAGCAATTCCATAAGGCGCTTCCCGTCAACTCCGGGCGCATGATGCCTTCGCCTTGAGCTTTTCGGCTTCGCCCTACCTGCGTTCTTTCTGTGTTGCGTTGTTGCTCTCGCCTTTCGTTTCGCGGTGCTGCAAGCATTGCCAGACTGCATTTCCATAATCGGTTTTGCTGGATCGTCATTGCCGATCCGGACCAGGGTAAAAACTGCACCTGCGGGCCTCTCTCATTCACCGGTTTCATCCATCCCGGAAGGATCAGTTCCGGCATGTGCTAATGCCACCTTGTTAGTCAGGCTCTCCGTAGGGCGGTCTGACCGTTTGTTATCGCTTCGCTCTGGGGGTTCTACCCCATTTCCACGGACGGTTTGAAAAGGGCTGAAAACTTCCGATCTT
>CAZTHV010000271.1:0-4919 GCA_964613165.1 uncultured Marmoricola sp. | reverse complement strand
GCCCATGGAGACCGTCGGGAACTCCCAGAACTGCGGCATCAGCCGCGGGTGCGGGTACGACGAGAGGCCGTTGCCCAGGCCGTGCTGCACCTCCTGGCGGAAGTTGAGCAGCTGCTCCTCGGTGAGCCGGCCCTCCAGGAAGGCGCGGGCGTAGATGCCGGGGGAGGCGTGCCCCTGGATGTAGATCTGGTCGCCGCCGCCTGCGCCCCTCTCGGGCGCGGCGTCCTTGCCTCGGAAGAAGTGGTTGAAGCCGACTTCGTACAGGCTCGCGCTGGACTGGTACGTCGCGATGTGGCCGCCGACCTCCAGGCCAGGCCGGTTGGCGTCGGAGACCATGATCGCGGCGTTCCAGCGGATGAAGGCGCGGATGCGGCGTTCGACGTCCTCGTCGCCGGGGAACCACGGCTCCCGCTCGGGCGGGATGGTGTTGATGAAGTCGGTGCTGCGCAGCGCCGGGACGCCGACCTGCTTCTCCCGGGCGCGCTCCAGCAGCCGCAGCATCAGGTAGCGAGCACGGTCGCGGCCGCGATCGTCGATGAGCGAGTCGAAGGAGGCCAGCCAGTCCGCGGTCTCGTCCGGATCGATGTCCGGCAGCTGGGTCGGCAGGCCCTCGTGGATCACGACCGGGGCGGTCGTGACCGCGGGGCGGCCTTCCGTGCTGCTTTCCGGGCTGCCTTCTGAGCTGCCTTCTGAGCTCCCTTCTGGGCGGCTCTGGATGGTGCTCTCGGTGCTGCCTTGTGGGCTGCTTTCCAGGGTGTTCGCGGGTGCGCGTGTGTCGTGTGCCACGTTTGCATCTTGGCACGTTCGAATCGGCCACCCAATCTACTGTCCAGTAGAGCGAACTGGTCTCGAACGAGCCACATCGCCGGTCGTGGGCTTGCGCTCGGGTGCCGGTGTCCGCTGGACTCTCCCTCACCACGTGTCCCACTGGGGGACGCGAGAGCAGAAGCGAGGCATTGACGTGAGCCCGTCAACGGGTCCCTCCATCGGTTCGACCGCCGAAGGCGGCAGCCAGCAGGTGGGCGAGCGACTGGGTCTGAAGCCCGGCATGGTGGTTCAAGAGCTCGGCTGGGAGGACGACGTCGACGACGCCGTCCGGATCGCGCTGGAGGACGCGGTCGACGCCGACCTGGTCGACGGCGACTTCGGTGACACCGTGGACGCGGTGGTGCTGTGGTGGCGCGACGGCGACGGCGATCTGGTCGACGCGCTGATGGACGCCCTCACCGACCTGGTCGGTGGCGGGTCGATCTGGCTGCTGTGTCCCAAGGTCGGCAGACCCAACGCCGTCGACGCCGCCGACATCGCCGAGGCCGCGCCGATCGCCGGTCTCGCCACCACCTCGATGGTGCCGGTCAGTGCGGACTGGTCGGCGACCAAGCTGGTGGCCCCCAAGTCCCGCTGAATCCGCGCGCGGCCGGGCGGGGCGGTCAAGGCCGGCGAGGGCCGGTGAGGGCCGGTGAGGACACTGTGTGAGGCGAGACACGACCAGGGGGCGCGCCGCCTCGGTACGGTGAGTTCGCACGGGACCGACACAGGAGGCCGCAGCTGATGAGCGCAACGCACGCCGGTTCGATCACGGACAGGATCGCCGACGGCGCCCGCCGGTCCGCCATCGCGGGACGGGTCCTCACCGGGGCTGGTGTCATCCGCCCGTTCGGGCCGGTGAAGCTGGCCGGCGTGGCCAAGGCGGTCCACACCTGGGGGATGGGCGTGGCCGGCGGATTCACGGCGGTCGCGGTCCGCTATCCGCAGCGGACCGGGCTCATCGACGAGCGCGGAGAGCTCACCTTCGGCGAGATCGACGGGCGCAGCAACGCCGTGGCCGACCAGCTCGCCCGGCTCGGCGTACGCGAGGGCGACGCGGTCGCGCTGCTGGCCCGCAACCACCGCGGGTTCCTCGACGCCGCCCTGGCCATCGCCAAGCTCGGTGCCGACACCGTGCTGCTCAACACCGCCTTCGCCGCCCCGCAGCTGGGTGAGGTCTGTGAGCGGGAGGGCGCCGTCGTGGTGATCCACGACGAGGAGTTCGGCGACCTGGTCGACCGATCGGGCGTCGAGCTGCCCCGGGTGCTGTCCTGGGTCGAGGACTCGTCGGGCGAGACCGGCCTGGACTCCCTCGACGACCTCATCGCCCGTGGCTCCCGTGCCTCGGTGCCCGCTCCCCGGCGCGAGGGCCGCACGATCATCCTGACCTCCGGCACCACCGGCACGCCCAAGGGAGCACCACGCGGCGGCGGCAACCTCTCCGCGGCGGTGGCGCTGCTGGAGCGGATCCCGCTCCGGACCGGCTGGCGCTCCCACGTCGCCGCGCCGCTCTTCCACACCTGGGGCTTCGCGCACCTGAGCCTGTCCATGCTGCTCGGCTCGACCGTCGTGCTCACCCGGCGGTTCGACCCGGAGGACTGCCTGCGGGCGGTCACCCGCTACCGCTGCGACTCGCTGGTGGTGATCCCGGTGATGCTGCAGCGCATCCTGCGGCTGCCCCAGGAGACGCTGGACTCCTACGACCTGTGCTGCGTCAAGGTGGTCGCCGCCTCGGGGTCGGCGCTGCCGGGAGACCTGGCCATCGAGTGGATGGACCAGTTCGGCGACACCCTGTTCAACATCTACGGCTCGACCGAGGTCGCCTGGGCGAGCGTGGCGAAGCCCAGCGACATGCGGGCTGCTCCCGGCACTGCCGGGAAGCCGCCGGTCAACACCGTGGTGCGGATCCTCGACGAGGCCGGCCGGGAGGTGCCGACGGGGGAGATCGGCCGGATCTTCGTCGGCAACTCGATGCTCTTCGAGGGCTACTCCGGTGGCGGCAACAAGGAGCAGGTCGACGGCCTGATGAGCTCCGGTGACGTCGGCCGCTTCGACGAGGAGGGCCGTCTCTTCGTCGAGGGCCGAGACGACGAGATGATCGTCTCGGGCGGCGAGAACGTCTTCCCCCAGGAGGTCGAGAACTGCCTGGCCCGCCACGAGGATGTGGTGGAGGCCGCCGCCATCGGCGTGGCGGACGAGGAGTTCGGCACCCGGCTGCGGGCGTACGTCGTCCGCGTCGCCGGCGCGAGCGTCAGCGCGGAGGAGCTGCAGACGCACGTGAAGGCGAACCTCGCCCGCTACAAGGTGCCCCGCGACGTGGTCTTCATCGAGGAGCTGCCGCGCAACGCGACCGGCAAGATCCTCAAGCGCGAGCTGCGGGAGATGTCCTGATGACCGCTGCCCTGGGCCCGGGAGACGCCGCCCCCGACTTCGCGTTGCGCGACCAGCACGGGCAGGTGCACTCGCTGGCCGACCACCGCGGCGGCAAGGCGGTGCTGCTGGTGTTCTACCCGTTCGCGTTCAGCGGTGTCTGCACCGGCGAGCTGACCGGGTTCCGCGACCGCCTCGGCGACTTCGAGACCGACACCTCGACGGTGCTGACCTTGTCATGCGACCCGCTGTTCACCCAGCGGGCGCTGGCCGACCGTGACGGCCTCTTCTTCCCGCTGCTCAGCGACTTCTGGCCCCATGGCGAGGTCGCCTCGGCGTACGGCGTCTTCGACGCCGAGCACGGGCACGCCCTGCGCTCGTCCTTCGTGGTCGGCCCCGACGGGCTGGTCCGGTGGGCGGTCCACAGCGACCTCGGCATGGCCCGCGACCTCGACGAGCACGCGGCGCATTTGCGGGCCGCGGCCTAGACCGGTAGAACGTGTTCTAGCATTTTCACGGACCGTGCCTTGAGTTGTCCCACGAGTGGCTGCCATCATGCACTGGTCGCGACCGCTGGTGACCCGAGACGCCAGCGGTCGCGGCTTTTTTGTCCCCTCGCTCGGCACTGCGTAGTGTGTGCGCCCGTCCAGGGTGTGTAGCTCAGCGGTAGAGCGCTTCCCTTACAAGGAAGATGTCGGGGGTTCGATCCCCTCCGCACCCACGGCCCGGCCGGTCCCGTCTACGGGCGACCCTCAGGTGCGCCGGGCATGATGAGCGCATGGATAGCGCCCCGAGCCAGAAGATCAAACTCGACGTGCCTGCGGAGGTCGAGGCGGGCACGTATGCCGACTTCGCGAGCATCTGGCACACCGAGCAGACGTTCGTCCTCGACTTCGCCGCGATGACCCGCCCACCGCAGCCCGCGACCGAGGCTGACGGGACCGAGGTCGTCGCCATCGACAGCCGGGTGGTCTCCCGCGTCCGGATCCCGGCCTCGCAGGCATGGGAGCTGATGCGCGCCCTGGAGATCCAGCTGACCGCCTGGGAGAAGGAGCAGGAAGGCTGACTACAGTGGCGAGAGCGAATGTGTCGCGTGTCACAGGAGGCCTCTCGTGATCGTTCCTCTCAGCGCCAACGACTTCCTGGACCGCGCCCTCGCGGTCTACGCCGAGCGGGTCGGCATCGTCGACGAGCCGGATCAGCCGGCCTCGTCGTGGGGCGAGCTCACCTACGCCGAGGTGGGACGACGGGCGCGCGCGATGGCCGCGCACCTGGACCGGCTGGGGATCGGTCCGGGGGAGCGGGTCGCCTTCGTCTCGCACAACAGCGCACGGCTGCTCACCGCCTTCTTCGGGGTCAGCGGCTACGGCCGGGTGCTGGTGCCGGTCAACTTCCGGCTCTCCGCGGAGGAGGTCGGCTACATCGTTGGTCACTCCGGGGCGCGGGTGCTCTACGTCGACCCCGAGCTGGAGGAGCATCTCGCCTCGGTCGAGTGCGAGCACACGTTCCTCATCGGCGACGACGAGCAGCTGCTGGCCCTCGACGCGGAGCCGGAGCCGTGGGAGCCGGACGAGGACGCCACTGCCACGATCAACTACACCTCCGGCACCACCGCGCGTCCCAAGGGCGTGCAGATCACCCACCGCAACATCTGGACCAACGCGGTCACCTTCGCGCTCCACGCCGGCGTGACCGACCGCGACGTCTACCTGCACACGCTGCCGATGTTCCATGCCAACGGG
>CAZTHV010000270.1:0-4928 GCA_964613165.1 uncultured Marmoricola sp. | reverse complement strand
CCCCCCGAGACCAGAAGGCGGACCGGGTCTCGCATGCACGTCATCGCCCCCCCGGATGACGTCGGCGCCCGTCGGGCGGCTGGTGGTCCGATCGCGGCCCCGGTGAGCACCCCGAATCCGTCGCTGCCGCAGAGTCGTGGTATATCGTCAGTCTTGACAGAGCGGTCGGGGGGCGCGCCACCGTCAAGACGGACACACGGAGGATCGACTGACTCGGGGGTCATCGGCTGGCTCGGGATCGTGACCTGAGCCCGAGGCGGGCGCCGGTCGGTGTGGCCTCCGCGGGGGCTGGGGGCCTGCATGTGGTCAGCGCGGGTTCCTGGGCGGGTCTGGACCTGGCGTCGTACGGTCCTGGTCCTGGGCGTCGTGCTGGTGCCCGTAGTCGCGCTCAGCCTGTTCGCGGCGGAGGATGAGCGGCTCGCCGCCACCGCCCACTTTGACGGAGTGATCGTCTCGCCGGCGGCGCTCATCTCGGCGCTCGCCTGCTACGCCGCCTGGCGGATCAATCCCCGGCCGGGACTGGCCTGGACCTCCTTCGCCCTGACGCTTCTCGGCTGCCAGCGGCTCCTCCTCGCCGCTGTGCAGCTCGTCCGCTTCCCGGAGACGACACAGGGGCTGTGGGTGATCGCGGCCGACTTGACGGTGGTGCTGGTGATCCTGTTCGCCGTCACCCTCGGGCGCCATGTCCAACTCCGGCCGGACCCGGCCGCGGCCGGCTTCGCCCTGGGAGCGGTGATCGCGGTGCTCCGCCTGATCTGGCTCGATCGCAGCCCCGATCTCGGGCACCGGCTGCCGCCGCCACTCGTCTGCGTCGCAGCGGTGGCGGCGTTCCTCACCACGGCGGTGCTCCTGCTCCGGAACAGGTCGATCCCGCGCTGGGCCCGCCAGCGGACCGCGCTCACGATCCTGCTCCTCGGCGGCGCACACCTGGCCCTCTACCTCGGCGACAATTCGCCGGCGCACGTGATCGCGATCGCCGGCGACACGCTGGCCGCCGTCTTGTTGGTGAGCACCTCGCTGTCGCTCTTCTATCTCGAGGTCGATCGGGGCGAGCGGAGCCGCGTCAGGCTCAGCGACGAGCTCGAGCGCGCCCAGCAGCGGATCAAGGCCCACCGGGCCATGCTTCACGAGATCAACTCGATGATCGCCGGCATCGCATCCGCCAGCCGGCTGCTCCGTTCGACGCGAGGCATCAGCGAGCAGCGTCGCGCCCTCCTGGACGACATGATCACCGCCGAGTTCGGCCGCCTCGAGCGACTGATGGCGCCGCCCGAGCACGGGTCCAAGCCCAGCCTGATGGCCCTCGACGAGACGATCCGCACTCTGGTCGTCTCCCAGCAGGCACGCGGCAACCGGGTCCACTGGTCGCCATCGGGCCGGTACGCCAACGCACAGCCGGACGCGGTGGCCGAGGTGATCAACGTCCTGCTCGACAACGCCGCCAAGCACGGGCGCTCCGCGGCCGAGGTGACCGTGACGCAGACCGAGGACGCCGTCGAGATCGCCGTGCACGACGACGGCCCCGGCGTCGACGAGTCACTGCGCAGCCGGATCTTCGAGTGGGGCGCCCGAGATCCGCGCTCGACCGGGCAGGGCATCGGGCTGCACATCGCCCACGAGCTGATGGAGCGGCAAGGCGGATACCTGGAGATCCGCGACAGCAGGTCGGGGGGCGCCACCTTCGTGATGGGTCTGCCGCGCGCCAGCACCGACCACGATGAGACTCCCGGCACCGACGACTCGTTCGGGGCCGACTCCGCGTAGCCGGCGATCGCTGCCGGCCGAAGCGAGGCTTTTCTTCCCGCATTTGCGGCATGCCGGCATCCGTGGACGCTCCTAGGTTGGAGCGAGGCCGATCGACCGGACCGGCTTGGAGGGGGTCTCGTGGTCACCGTTCCGACCGTGATGCCGTCGGCGAGATCCGTGGCTTGGCCACGATGGATCTACCGGGCGCGGGCTGCGGGCGTACGCCTTCCCCTGGCCGGCGCGGTCGCGGGAGTCGGAGCCGCAGCTCTCGGCGCGAGCGCGGGCCACCTCACCTGGACGATCCTCGGCGCCGCGACCTCCTGGCCGCTGGTGCTGCGGATCGTGGCCGGCCGGGCACCCGCCGCAGGGCCGCTGGGGCGTTACCACCGGCGGTGTGTGGCTCGCGCGATCGTGGTGATCGCGCTCGCCCAGTGGGTGCTCGGCGCCTGGGTCGCGGTCGACGCGGGACTGCTGCTCGCCACGATCGTGGGCCTCGCCGCGGCCACCCTGGGCGTTGCGGCGCTGACCGAGCTGCTCCGGCGACGGGCCGGCGTACGGCCCCGAGCACTGTTGATCGGCGATCCCGCCGACCTTCGCGTCGTGATGCCGCAGGTGGCGGCCACCGCCGGACGCGAGCTCGATGTCCTCGGCGGATGCCCGCCGGAGGAGCTGGCGGTCACCCTCGACCGGGTCCGCCCCGAGATCGCCGTGGTGGTCCCGAGCCCCCGGCTCTCCGGACGCTCACTGCAGCGGCTGGCCTGGCAGCTCGAGTGCGGACCCGGCGGCGCCGAGCTGCCCCTGCTGCTGATGAACGGGCTCCAGGATGTCGGTGTCGAACGCGCCCGGGCGCTCACGCTCAACGGCCTCGGTGTCACCGAGGTGATCGCCGCGCGGAGGGCCAGCGCGTCCGCCCTCGTGAAGGTCGCCTGGGAGCGGGTCGCCGCAGCCATCGGCCTGACGTTCCTCCTTCCCGTCCTGCTGGCGCTCGCTGCGCTGATCAAGCTCGACTCTCCGGGTCCGGCACTCTTCCGGCAGACGCGGGTCGGGCGCCACGGTCGTCACTTCACCATGCTCAAGCTGCGCACCATGCGGACCGAGGCCGAGGCCATGCTCGACCAGCTCGACTCCGAGTGCGACCAGGTGCTCTTCAAGGTCCGCCGGGACCCGCGGGTGACCCGCCTGGGCCGCGTCCTGCGGCGCTACTCCCTCGACGAACTGCCCCAGCTGATCAACGTGGTGCGCGGCGAGATGTCGCTCGTCGGGCCTCGGCCCGCGCTGCCGGCCGAGGTGGCGGCGTACGGCTCCGATCCGTTCCGCCGACTGGCCGTCCGGCCTGGCCTGACCGGACTCTGGCAGGTCTCCGGCCGCTCGGATCTCTGCTGGCAGGAGACGGTGCGGCTCGACCTGGACTACGTCGACAACTGGTCGCTACGACGCGATCTCGGCATCGTCGCCCGCACCCTGCGCGCGGTGCTGGCGCACCGCGGGGCGTACTGACCGGGCCGGCCCGCCTCCTCCCGGATGCGCTCGACCAGCAGGTTGTAGTCGGCACCGACCGCGACCGGTCGCCGCTACCTCACGATCAGCCTCTTGGTGGTGCGCGTGCCCTGCGCGACGACGATCACCTTGGTCTTCGCCGTCCGCGCTCCCTTGACGGCCCGCTTGCCGGCCTTGTTCAAGCGCACCTTGACCGTGCCGTGCCCGCCGGATCCGAGGCTGAAGGCCGCCGCCCCGAGCTTCCGCTTGCCCTTCTTGAGCTGCACCGTGCCGGCGCAGGACCCGATGCATCGCAAGGGAATGCGGACGACCTTGCCGCGCTTGGCCTTGGCCGACCGCTTGGTCTTGATCCGCGCACCACACGCATCGGCGCGCCGCGCCTGACCCCGAGCCGCGGGGGCCTCGCGCCCGGACTGTCCCGCGGTGCACATCGTGAACCGCATGGTCAGCAGGTGCGCAGGAGCTGCGACCGCGTCGGTACGCACCTGACCTGGAGTGATCTGGGGATAGTGCATGCTCACCTGCGGCATGCCGGGCGTGGCGTAGTCCGCGGTGTTGGGCGGGCGGTTGAGCACCATCCGGACCGGGAGCGTCCCCTGGCCACTGGCGGCACTGATGCCCACGAAGTCGGAGATCGCCACCCGCCCCGCCACGTCGATGCGGTTGACGACCGGGAGGTTGAGCGGCACCTGGGTGACGGCGTTGGGCCGAAGCCGGACCGTGCCGGAGACCGGTCCACCGAAGCAGCACTGGGTGCTGTTGGGGATCAGCTTGCCGTCCGCGGCCACTCCGGAGATGATCCGCACCACGGTGAACCGCAACGGCGCGGGATTGGGGCCGCTGCGCACCGCCACTGAGGTCACCCGCCCCGATACCGGCGCCCCACCGGACAGATTGGCGCCATAGGTCGGCAGCTGCAGCCAGGTGCACGAGCCGACTCCGCTGCCGAAGACGCCGAAGTTGCCACCGGCATCGGCCACCCGCGGTCCTGCCTCACAGCCGAAGGTCGCGTTCGGAGCAGCCGCGGTACCACCACCGAAGTCGGCGGCTGCCGCACCGCCCGAGCCCACGCCGACCAGCATCGCCGTACTGACCACCAGGGCCAGCACCAAGCCGATCACGCGACCGCGCCGCATCGGGGCTCGTCGGGAGGTGGTTCGCGGGTGCATCAGGCGGGGCCTTTCGGGTCACCGCGACGCGGAGCCACGCCGGCTCTGCCGTCGGCATGGCTGTGCAGTGTAGCGTGCGCCGCTCAGCAGCCGCGGAGCTCCAGCTGCCTCACTCCCACTCGATCGTGCCGGGTGGCTTGCTGGTGATGTCGACGGTGACCCGGTTGATCTCGCGGACCTCATTGGTGATCCGAGTGGAGATGCGCTCCAGGACGTCGTAGGGCAGACGGGCCCAATCGGCGGTCATGGCGTCCTCGCTGGTGACCGGGCGGAGCACGACCGGGTGGCCGTAGGTCCGGCCGTCACCCTGCACGCCGACGGAGCGTACGTCGGCCAGGAGGACGACCGGGAACTGCCAGATGTCGCGGTCGAGCCCCGCATGGGTCAGCTCCTCGCGAGCGATGGCGTCGGCCTCGCGGAGGATGTCCAGCCGGTCGCGAGTGACCTCGCCGATGATCCGGATGCCCAGACCCGGACCGGGGAACGGATGCCGCCAGACGATCTCGGCCGGCAGGC